>JAFQPR010000091.1 GCA_017411605.1 Clostridia bacterium
AAAAACATTAATAAAAACGAGGAAAACCATAGGTTTTCGACCTTGATTTCCTCAAATTTGTGCTTACTATTAAAGGGGTACTGTGTTTATTTCACAATACCCCTGTTTTTTATTCGGTTATGCCTAAATGCGACAGCCCCCTTTAGATATTAAGTTGAATTTTGAGGTATTATCGTGCCTTAGCGCAATTAAGGGCAACGCCAACCGCGTTGCCCTTTTCATATAAAACGAATATTATTCGCCTGTGTAATTGTACGTTATCTTACAGTTATACGGTATATAACTGCTACGCTTCGTTATAGCATTCCACTGCTCTTCCGTTCCTCGGTATTTTATGCTCTTAAGGCTGTCGCAACCTAGGAACGCATTTTCACCAATACTCGTAACGCTATCCGGGATTACTACGCTCGTAAGGCTCGTGCACTCAAAGAACGCACTATCACCAATACTCATAACGCTATCTCCGATTACTACGCTCGTAAGGCTATAGCAACTAAAGAACGCCTTATCACCAATACTCGTAACGCTATCGGGGATAGTAATATTAACAAGGCGTTCGCATCCGCTAAACACATCGTATGCTATTACGCGGGTTGCGGGATGTATATTATACGTGGACATATTTTTATTCGTTACTTCGATTAAAACGGCATAAGGATTCTCGCCATCACCTACGTACCTTCCGTATTCATACTCGGTATAGAGTGCAGAGTTGCAATTAGAGAACGCCCGAGCACCAATACTCGTAACGCTATCTCCGATTACAACATTTATAAGTCTATAACAATTAGAGAACGCAGAAGAACCAATACTCGTAACGCTGTCGGGGATTACTACGCTCGTAAGGCTGTAGCAATTAAAGAACGCATAATCACCAATACTCGTAACGCTATCCGGGATTACTACGCTCGTAAGGCTGTAGCATTTATAGAACGCATCATCACCAACACTCGTAACGCTATCCGGGATAACCACAGAGGTTATTGACGTTCCATTAAAGGCTTCGCTAAATATATCTTTGACGGGCACGCCCTTATACGTATCCGCAATCTTTACCGCTGTATCGGTACCCTCATAGCCGATAACTACGGCATACGTACCGTCAGCCGAGAGGTCGTATAATATTCCCGCGGTTGCGGATAAGGGGATTTTGCACTTTACGCAAAGGTTATCGTCACCTGCGACGTGCATTTCCTTATCCTTCGCCTCTCCGCAAGCGATGCAATCAAACCAATGGTAATCTCCCGCTACCGTATAAGTATCCGAATAGTCATGCTCAAGCTTTTCGGTTTCATTGCTCTTGGCACTCTTGCCGCAGAGCTTGCAGCTCGTTGTGTCATATCCTTCCGCGGTGCAGGTCGGCGGTGTCGTTACGGTTTCCCAGATATGAGGGCACTCGCTGACTTTATACTGTGTTCTGACTCCGTTAACGATGAGATAACCCTCTTCATCAACGGTAATCTCGTCCTCGGTATCAACCTTATGCTCTGTTGTAACTCCGTTAACAACAACGTAGCCATCGGCATTCACGATAATCTCGTCTTTGGTATCAATCTTATGCTCTGTTGTAACTCCGTTAACAATGAGATAACCCTCTTCATCAACGGTAATCTCGTCCTCGGTATCTACCTTATGCTCGGTCTTTTTACCATTGACAACCACATAGCCGTCGGAGCTTACCGTGATTTTATCCTCGGTATCAACCTTATGCTCGGTCTTCTTTCCGTTGACTACTACGTAGCCGTCATCACTTATTTCGATTTCGGGCTCTGCCGCGCCGCCAAGCGCACCAAGTTGGTCGCACGCCGCAAGCGAAAGCGTTGCCGCTATTATAAGAAGAACGGCAAGTAATACTTTTTTCAGCATTTCTTTTCTCCTTAAAACTGTCTTTTTAAATAAGGGTATTTTAAATCTAAAAATTAAGTCTTACCCCATTCTAACACTTTTTGGCAAAATAATCAAGTGCATTTTAGCCTTCTCCAGTGGGTGAGGTGAATTTGCCTTCCCCAGTGGGGGAAGGGGGACCACTTTAGTGGTGGATGAGGTGCCCTGTAAATCTTGAACTTTGTAACTCCTCATCCGTCAGCCGCCTCCGTGCGTCTGCCACCTTCTCCCGCAGGAGAAGGCTATATGGGGGACCGCTCGCGGTGGATGAGGTGTGCTCGCGCTCCGCGCTCACGTTCACCTTAAGTGAACATATTGATCTTGCGTAGCAAGAATATCGAGATACCGATCAGGTATCTATATCGAGTTGCAGAGCAACATATCGACGTCACACAGGTGACCTACTCCTCATCGTCATCCGACAGCAGCTCGTCGATTGAAATTCCCCATTTCTCAAGAGTAGCCATCATATCCTCGATGGACATATCCTCTATATCCGAAATATCATCGTCACCGTCATCATCCTCGTCATCGAGTGAGAACTCATCGTCATCGTCATCATCAAGTGAGAAATCGTCGTCATCTTCGTCATCGAGGTCAAAATCGTCCTCATCGTCAAGATACGAGTCGGCATCGTCCACGTCCTCGCGTGAATAATAACCGTCATCCTCGTCACCGTCGAGCGAGTATTCATCGTCACCGTCGCCCTCGGCGCAGGGAGCGGTCTTAAGTCCCGACGAGTACATAAATTCGTCATCCGCCGCAATCTCCTCGGGCGTTCTGATATCGAGCTTAAGATACATAAGCTCGGGCGAGTAGGACGCCTTATACAGCGCGTAGTCGGGATCGGTGTCCACCGTGTTAAGAAGCTCACGGAGCCTATCACGCAAGTCCACGTTATCGGGGCAGGAATTTCTGTATATCAGCGAGCCGATAAACAGCTCGGGCAGAACGGGCGCGTCCGCGTCCTCTATCTCAAGTCCCGAGAGGAAGGAGAGAAGCTTATTTTTCGCGCTTTCAAGCTCGTAGATATCGAATATTGAAAACAGCTTACGAAGCGACATATAGCAGCGGTAGAACGTCCTCGGGTCGCCCTCCGAGGCGTTTATTATCATTTTTACAAATCTATCAAGGTGATTGACGATAGCGTAATGCTCCGCACCGTCGATATGCTCCGAGAGAATATCGTACGAATGCTCCATCTGCACAGCGGCATAGAGGAAATCGTCAATGGTGATAGCGCCACCCGCAACGGCGCGAGAGGTAGCGCAAAGTCTAAGCAGAAGGTTTACGGTCTCGGCGTTAAAGTCACTCTCGTCGGTATCGAGGGAGTACTTCGCGCCCGCAAGAATTCTCGGCAGGTATTTCTGCAGTCTTGAATTTACGTGAGTTTGACCCGCCGCCATAATTTTCAGCGCGGTGGAAACGCTCTCCACGTCGGCGCGAAGCATATCGTCGCTCTCGTCGAGCATCGAGTCTATCATCGTCGCAACGTCATCGGCGGTAACGTTAAGCTCACCCTCGGAGAGCGCGCCAAAGAGCGTTTCATACCCCTGCTTTGCCATCGAGTGGAACTCCTCGTGCGAGGGCTCGTAGGCGCGCTTGAGGTACGCCGCAAAGCTGCCGAAAAGATGCGAGGAGAGGAGAAGCTTCTCTTCAAAGCTATCAAGCTCCTCGAGCAGGTCTATCGACTCGGGCACCTCGCACTCTGGCGAGATTATCTTCATAGAGTAGAACGCCTCGTTTGCAAGATATCTGTAATAAATAACGTCAAGCAATATTCTCGAGCGCGGCGTCATTACGAACTCACGCTTACCCGCGCGGGTAAAGTCGTGGAAGAGTCCCGATGCCTCGGACGTGTTGACCTTCATTTTCATACTGACGAGCTTCGACCACGCAACAGCGGCAAACGAATTACGGTTTATATTCTCTTCTCCGTCGGGTTTTATCTCGATTTTGTCAAGAATTGTTTGCAGAATCTCCTCATAAGCCTCTCTGTCATCATACGTTAGGCACGCGGTAGGTATCTCGCGGAGAATGAACGAAAAGTCGCATTCGGGAGAGTCAAGGACGAGACGGACGAGCATATCTGCCACGCGCTCCGCTCCGTGGCGGTGGACGAGCCACGCGGTTTCCTTTGAGAGGAAGCGCTCGTTATCTATCTGCTTTTTATAGAACTCTGCCATACCTTGCGGATACGCATAGGACGCGGCGCGGAAAAGCGCGCTCGCCATAGTTCGCGTATGAGTTTTGCCCTCGCCCGCTATATGTAAAACGAGCTCCCTTGCAACGTAGGAGTAGCCTTTGGAATCGAGCAGCTCTTCAAGAGCAGAAATAACGTCGGGATTTGCTATGCGATAGCTCTTATCCTTTGAATTGTAGCTGAGAAGAGAGGAAAGTCCCCTCGTTACAAGAGCGAACTCGAGCGAGCTGAAGTCCCAACCCCGTGTTAAGTAAACGCGCTCTATCTCACCTTCCGTCAAGCGGACTGCGCCATAGGTCAGAAGCGCGAGCAGGCGCAGAGTGAAATCCTTGCCAACGCGCTCCGCTGTGCGCTCTATAAGCTCGCGCGCCATACCCTCTGCCGTATCGGGCAGACTTTTCACCACGGATATCTGATAGCGGTTTATATTATCCATTCCGTCGCCCATCTCGCGTATCTTCGCAAAATCGGCAGAGTCAAGCATAAGCATACGGTCAACGGCAAGCTTAAGGTAGAAGGGCGATGTCGCCTGCTCCTTTTCGGCTATTGCCGCGATGACCGACCCGTCAAGCTCCTTATGCTTCTGGCGAAGGAGCATTTTTATAAGCGGTATCTCTTCCTCCTCGGATACCGTATTTAAAACGTAGGTGCGCGAGAAGTCAAACCACGGGGTAAGCATAACCGCTTCCTCATCGGCAGAATACGCCACGGTAAACTCAAGGTTTGATACGTAGCTCTCCTCCCTTCCGAAAAAGTCGAGGTCACCCGCGGCAAAATGCCTGTCAAGAATACGCACGGATAGGGTGTTCTGCAGGTCGTACGAGCAGTTATCTATAAAGCTTGCGACGACAGCGGGAGCCTCGGCGGAAAGCGCGAGAATGCGGTATATCACCTCATCGTCAAGGTACTCCTCACCAAAGTCGCACTCCATATGCTCCTCACCCGTGACCTCCTCGAGCATATACGCGAGGAGCTTGAAGTAGTCTGCCTCGTAGGTCGAGTACTTGTCGAGTCCAAGCACGAAGGGCAGGAGCGCCACGTCTCCCGACTTCTCCGCCTCGCTGTAGCTATGCGCCAAAAACGCGCTCTTACCGACGCCCGAGTCTCCCTTGATGAAGCGCATACAGGTTCTCCTATGAGAGAACGTACCGTCGAGCATACTGTGCGGCTCTCTTTGCGCGGGGTAGTAATTTTTCGCAAGCTCCGCATAGTAGCGGCTCGCGTTATGGATAGCGCGCTCCTGCCAGGGCAGACTCTCCTCCGCCTCGATATCCGAGAGAAAAGCGCCCGAGAGGTCGGCTATAACACTCTCTAAGAATCCCTCAAGCCCGACTATTTTTCCGCTCGCCTCGTCATACCTTGCGGTATATTCCCTCACCGCGTCGGGGTAAGACCGACGTATACGCGCCTTCAGCGCGTCGATCTTCTTTCGGTGAAGCTCGCTCTCGGCAAGGTAGTCGCGCCGCAGCTCCTCACTCATTCCCGAGGTATCAAGCTCTCGGAAATAGAAGAACACGCGCCCCTCTGCGTCACCCGAGAGCAAAGCTCCGTACTCTATTTCAAGCTCCGTGACGGACATCTCGTCCGAAATCTGCGCGCCCTTGGCTGCGGCTGCATCGCGGACGAGTCCGCCCTCGGGAATCCAGCCGTAGCGCTCGCCGACGAGCACTATCATATAGGGGCGGCAGTCGTCGATCTCGTCGAGGCAGACCTCGAGCACACGGCGGCAGCCCTCGTCACTGTCAAGAGAGGTGGTATTGACCCCCCAGCGCAGGTCGCCAAAGTATACCTCCTCACCGTAGGGTGAGAGCCTTTCATTTATATTCAGCGCGGCAAAGTTATGCAAAGCGTCGCGCTCGTGCTGCATATCCTTAAAGGTGGATGAAACAAAAACGTGCTTCATATTTACTCCTTCGATTTTCTAATCACTTAATATAATTATTTTTATTTTAATATATTATACAATAAAAAAAGCGATAGCTCAATACCTTCCCGTAAAAAACTATCGCCTTTTATCAAATTAAAAATCTTATATCTCCAAAAACATCATACCCTCAATATACTTCTCCGTGAAGGTGGGGCTTGAGGTGAGGTCGAGGGTTTTCGCGCTTTTTGCGATAGACTCGGCGCGCGCCCTCATATCCTTGTCAAGGAGCAGCATAGATGCGCCCGAGAGAGCCGCGTTGCCGACGGTTTTCGATACTCTCGCGAGTTTTTTCGGCAAAAGTCCTATCCTCGCGGCATTCGCAAAGCTTAAGTAGTTACCGAAGCCGCCCGCTATATAAAGCTTAGGAACGTCGGATACCGCGAGCTTCGCGCCGTCAAGCAGAGTCAGAAGTCCCGCGCATATCGCGCTCTTCGCGAGCTGAAGCATACGGATATCCTTCGGGGTAAGGGCTACGGGGTCGAGAATCGTATACTCGTCATCCTCGAGATACCCACCCTCGTCTATTATCTCAAGCTCGAGCATTGCGGCTACCGCATCAACAAGACCGCTGCCGCAGATACCGCGAGGTAATACGTCGCCTATAACGTGAGCCGCAAGGCTACCACCGATAGGACTCACTCTGTCAATAGCGCCGACACCTCCGCGCATACCGCAGGAAATGCCGACACCCTCAAAGGCGGGTCCCGCCGCCGTGGAGCAGACGGTGAGCCGCTCACCGTGCCAAAGCGCCATTTCTCCGTTAGTTCCTATATCGCAGAGCATAGCGGTATCCCTCTCGCATAGCTCCGTCGCAAGGATAGCGCAAACCGTATCCGCGCCAACGAAGGCGGATATACAGGGCGCGAGGTATATCTCGGTTTTCGCGCCAAGGCACTTTATACCGAGCTCGGATGCGAGGAGAGCTTCGCCAAAGAGCCTTTTTGCCGCAAAGGGCGCGTGAGAGTGCGGCTCGACAGACTCGCAGACCAAAAGAGATAGCATAACCGTGTTACCCGTTATAACCACGCCGTCGATATCCGCCGCGCTGATATTCGCGCCTCGCGCGAGCTCCAAAATAAGGTCGTCAAGCGCTCCCCTTACCGCCTCGGCAAGCTTCAGGTCGCTGCCTCCGAGCGCCGCCTCTATTCTCGATATAACGTCAGCTCCGAACTCGCCCTGCGGATTGATAGCCGCCGCAGTTGAAAGAGCCGCGCCCGAGGTGTCATAGAGCTTTGCCGCAAGAGTCGTCGTGCCTATATCGATCGCTGCACCGTATTTTGAGAAGGTAGGCTTTGGCTCAAATGAAGGCAATGCTCCGCCCGTCACTATCTCTGCGCCGCCGTCTTCATCTATACTCCTTACCGTAACGTCACCGAGAGGATAAGTCAAGCAAGAAAGGCGCACGCCCGAGCTAAGCTCGCTCTCGGACAAAAGAGCGCGCTCGGTATCCGAGATAGGCGAAATCTCACCCTCGATTATATATTTGCATTTTCCGCATTTTCCGTGACCGCCGCATGGGCGCTCGCCGCCTATTATCTCTGCGACAGATTTATCACGGGTGGCAGGTATTACCCTGCCAAGATATGTTACGTTTATTTCTTTCATTCTTCCTTACCGCGGAAAAGCACAGCGCCGAAGTAGGTTACCGTGTCCTTTCCGTTAATATATTTCATTCCCGCCGCCTTTGCTAAAAGGGATACGTTTATCCCGTACGCCTCAAGGGACGGCATTGCAAGCTCGGGATATCTGCATACCTCACCCGTGCGCTTAGCGCAGGTCTCGCAAACACCGCAGCCGCCGCACCCGAGATGCAATGCGTCGGTAATGCCCATATCGCGGAAAACGGCGCGAAGCTTCTGCGCGAGTGGATACGTTCTTTTTTTCGCCGCTACCATTCCCTCAAAATCAAAGCTGTCCTCAAGACGGGATACAGTCTGATATACGAGAGCGCGGTCATACTTTCCCACCTCTGCCATAAGCGTATCTATATCCCCCACGTCGGGCGGACACATATAGCATTTGCCGTAAACACCGCAGGCATTCCTCTCGCACATCTCGCGAAAGGCTCTGTCAAGCGAGATATCCTTTACTTCAATTATGCTCGCGCGATATGCGCCGAGCGCCAGAGCCTCGGATACAAGCTTTTCTGTCATTAAGTCTGCCTCATTTCCTTGAATTTTTATACTCCAGCCGCATAAAGCACTCGAGCATTGCGATAACGTTCTCGGGCGGTGTGTCCTGAGGTATCGCGTGAGTGGGAGCGAGTATGTACCCGCCGCCGGCACTCATAATTTCCGCAGTTTTTTCAATAATGTCAACAAGCTCCTCGGCTGAAGCATTCGGCAGATCGCGCTGAGTTGATATCGCGCCCCAGAAGCACAGCCTGTCGCCGTATTTTTCCTTTATGCTTTTTAAATCGTATATCTCGGGCTGTACCGTCTGATAGCAGTCGAGTCCTATTTCTATAAGGTCGGGAAATACCTCCTCGATATCTCCGCAGGAGTGCTGAATAACGAACTTTCCCGAGGACTTCACGCGTCGGTACATCTCTCTCATACGCGGCTTTATAAACTCTCTCCAAAGCGGAGCGCCCATTATCATACCGCGTTGCTGCCCCCAATCGTCACCGAAATAGATTGCGTCAAAGGGATATTCAATAAGTATATCAATGACCTTGAGATTGAACTCGAGTATCTTATCGAGCAGCGCGTGAGTGAATTCGGGCTCCGTCAGCATATAGACGAGAGCGTCCTCCATTCCGACGTAGCTCCAGAGTCGCTCGAACATCGAAAATCCGATGCCCGCAAAGGTGAACTTATCCCCCGCCGTCGCAAGCAGGCGTTCGCACTCTTCTCTGATGCGAGCTTCATTAAGATAGGGCTCGCGGTAAAGTGATATATCGGGCTCGTCGATTATGGGAGAGTCCACAACTCCGATATCCTTATCCGCGCCCGTCCTGTTCCAAGTCACGCCAAAGTCGTCGGTGAAATACCCCTCTCTTCCGTCCCTTTCGGTAGGATATCCCCAATACTGTATGTAATGGAGATAGCATCCGTATTTATCTAAAAAATTACGGTCGCCCGTATATTCCGCAACTCTGAGATATTCCTGATCTGTAAAGTCTGCGTGATAAGGAAGTCTTTCGCACACCTTATGATTTAAGGCGGCTATAACCGCTTCTCTTCTGTTCATATATTCTCCTTTATCCGTGCACTACTCCACACGGTACGCCGTCATCGACGAACTCATCTGCCTTCGGGAAGCCTACTATGCGCTTGTCCGCATTCGCAGCCGCGCGGAATACTTTATTCATATCGTTAAGGTGCGGCTGAGACATATTAAAGCCGTACATCTCGGGTATCTCGCAAAGCGACTCTATATAGTGGTCGCCTCTGCCGCAAAAGTGCATGCATCCGCCCCCGAAGTGGCGGAAAAGCTCGGTATCGTAAGGCTTGCTGAACTCATCGTAGAACTCGGGCGAGAGATTCATTGCCGAGTCAAGGCGTATCATAAGCGCGCCGCGGTGGAGCACCGCCCAGTGCAGCGAGAGTCCGTCCCTTTTCGGTATTATAGAGTACCAACGTTCAAGAAAGGCGCGGTAGGTATCGGTGATGAGCCTAAGCGCGCTATGCACAAAGTCGGGCTCGTCATACATCTCGTAGAACATCTCACTGCCCCAAAGCAGCTCCGCTATATCGAGAGGACCTTGCGCGTCGGGGTGATAAACCTGAACGTACTTGCTGATTTTGGGGTATTTTGCAAACAATTCTTTGCACAGCTCACCAAATCGAAGCACATCGCCGCCAAAGCCTCCCGAAAGACTCGGCATACCGCGCTCGAGTATTTCGCGTATTTTATCGCTGTCGTTAAACGATCTGGTTGTCGGCAGAGTGTTATTCTCTCTCGGCATCATAAAGACCTCAGCGCCAAAGAGCGAGGTCATAATACCCGTTCCGTAATTCGCGCGGATACCTAACGCCTGTCCCCGCGATGCGAGCTTTTTCGACAGCGAGGTCAGCTCCGAGGCGAGCATTAAGTCCATATCCCCTATCGCGTCGTTTATATTAATGTCACGAAGCTTGACTCCGGGCTCGCTGACACGCAGCCTCTCGGGACGGAAAATTCTCTCGCGGCGCTCTCCCGCCCAAAAGCTCTCCCACTGACGGATATAATCGTCCTCAACCTCGGGGTCTATTCTTCTTTCAATATCCTCAAGCAAGGATAAGGTATAACTCGATAATTCCATTTTTATACCTCCGCGTCACGCGTTTTTATTGTAAAACTCCTCAGATGCCGCAAAGAAGGCGTCTATATTCTCCCACGGGGTAAGGGGTGGTATATCACAGCCCGAGGATAAAACAAAGTTTTCATATCTTGCGCAGCGCGAAAGCAGAGCGAGAGTTTCCTCTTTGACGCTCTCGGGCGTACCGAGTCTGAGCACGCCTGCGGGGTCGATATTTCCCATAACGATAGTGTCCTTCGGCACTCTTGCAATTATATCACTTTCCATATCAACGGCGTTGCCGAAGTGATATGCGGCAGAGCCCGTTGTCAGTATCGAGTCGAGCATTTTCGGCACGTTATCACCGCAGTTGTGATATATAACCGCAAAGCCGTCATCCTGCACCGCATCAACGATTTTCTTTATATAAGGCGAGGAGAACTCCTCCTCAAGCGCGGGAGACAGAAGTCCCGCAACGGGCTCTGCCATAACGATACCGTCAGCGCCCGCCGTCTTATATGCCCTCGCGTATTCGGTGAGGAATTCCGTGGCTTTTTCAAGCACGGTATGTACCATATCGGGGTCGTCGTAGCAATCCATCATTATCTCGGACACATCGAGAAGCCTTGCCGCAAGCGAGAACGGACCTATCATCCCCGCAAGGGTGGGTCTGTCCACAATAGCGGCGGACGCCTCGCGTATCGCGTCTATATAGAGCTTTGTTCTGCCCGAGCCGACGGGCGGTACTGCGAGAGCCTCTGCCTCATCCGCATCGTTTATAATTCTTCCCTTCACCGTCGGCACCTCACCGTCGGATATTACGACCTCGGCTCCGAAGCACTCCGCTTCGACCGAAAGGTCCATAAAGCTTACAGCCGCCGCGGCATCCGTACGGCTTGCTACCGTCAGCATTCCCTTTGCCTGAAGGGCGCTGTCCGAAATAAGCTCGCGCACGGTAACACCGAGCAGGCTCACGCACGGAAAAGACAACACGGGCAAGGGCTTTTTCTTACCCGTACCCTTCAAGCTTTCTATCCATTCCTTCATATTATATTTCATATCAAATCTCCAAAAATCAATAACTGCCAAGCTTATGAGCAAGCTTCGCGATCTCGGTCATATTTTCAAATGAAACCGAGTTCGGTATAGAGTGGTCGGACGCAAATACGTAACCGCCCCCCTCCTTCATTACGGGGATGATACGCTCCATTTCAGCCTTTACAAGCTCGATATCGTCCCAAAGCTGAGCATTGATGCCGCCGTGGAAGGCAAGCTTATCACCGTAGAGATTTTTAAGTCTCGCGGGGTCCATTCCCGCCTTTACCTCGAGGGGGTTGAGCATCTCGAGCCCGATATCAACAACGTCGGGCAAAAGCGGCTCGATATATCCGCAGGAATGCATCTCGGTAACGAGTCCGCGCTCGTGCGCCCAATCCACCGCCTTTTTGTGATACGGCTTAAGAAGCGTTCTGTATAGCTCGGGGGAGAAGAAGGGCGAGCCCTTATATCCCATATCGTCGTACCAGAAAACGCCGTCAAATTCATATCCCGCAGCAAGGATCTTCTCGGCAAGACGGAGCGAGGTAGTAAGATAGGTATCGAAAATATCCGTTACCCATTCGGGCTCCTCGTACATACCTATAAGCATATTCTCCGTACCCGTCAGGCGCGTATGCGCTACGTCAAAACCAAACCAGAGTCCGAGCTGAAGGAATCTTCCCTCGGCACGCCACTTCGGATAATTCTCTTTGAGGTATTTCCAGTTTATACGGTCGTCGAGGTCCTTAAGCATTGCCGCCTTTGCCTCTTCCCACTTATCCGAGCTGTCGTAATAAAAATCCAGCACCTCGGGCGTGGAATCAAGCTCGCGGAATACCTTCTGCGTAGCTCCCCAATAGGTCGTTTCAATTCTGTATCTCTCGTTCTCCTCGAGTATTCTTCTTTCGTATCTCGGGGAGTTGTCGGGCATCACTCTGATCCAACGGTCAAATCCAAAATGATCCTCCCACGCAACACCTTCAGGCAGTCCCTCAGCCCTCCATCTTTTGACAGTTCCACGCCAGGCGTTATCAAGCATCGGAATTCTGTCAACGGGTTCTCTTTTATACGTTCTCAGTATTCTTTCTCTTTCGGTAAGCTTTACCATAACATCCTCGGATCAATTATATCTTTATTTTCTTTATTTCTTCCGTGTAATACTGCACGAGCTCAAATTTCGTGCCGGGCATCAGTCTGTGGTCGGGACACGGAATAAATCCGCCCATAGCGGCAAGGCGCGAAAGTCTTTCTATCTCCGCGTCAACCGCCGCCTTATCGCGTCTGAGCGCGATCTTATCCATACCGCCTACACCGAGTATCCTCTCTCCGTACTTTTTGCGCGCGGACTCAAACTGATCGCCCCACGTTCCGATCTCTATCGGGAAAAGCACGTTTACACCGTTCTCAAGCCATGTCGGTATGAGAGCCTCGGTTACGCCGTCGCAATCAAGAGAGATTATATCTATGCCGTGCTTATGGCACAGCTCGTTTCTCTTCTTATAATGCTTTGCGCAAAGCTCGTCAAACAGTGAAGGAGAAAGCAGCGGTCCACTCTTAAAGCAGATATCCTCCCAATAATGCGCGAAGTCGAAGGGTAAGCCAAGCTCCAGCACCGCCTCGGCGCACTTATACTGCATATCGGCATAGGTATCGACGATATCGGCAAAAAGCTCCTCGTCCTCGTCGTACATAAGGTAGCTCATACCCATAACCGTGGTTATATCTCTTATCGCTCCCATAACGCTTCCGAGATAGTATCCGACGGGTACGTCCTCTTTATATTTCTCCTCAAACTGCGTTTTTATTTTCTCTCTGTTGATGCGCTCGGGCGAAAACTGCATCCTCGGCTTAAAAAGAGTTTCAAACGCCTCCCTGTCCCTCAGCAAATAGTCATCCTCCGACGGGATAGAAACGATACCCGGCTTAATCCTTTCGATAACGCCATTTTGCGTCTGCACTCTGCGCGATCCGTCGGGTAAAACCTCGAGGATCTTATGCTCAAACTTCGGGAAAAGACCGCAATTCACTTCAATATTATTGTTCCAATTGCAATCCCAGCCTAAAATTTTATCAAGCTCACGCTGAGCGGCAGAGCCGTCTCTGCCTGCCCCCTTTGCAAGCTCCTCGGAAATATATCCCGAAGCAGCCCATTCGGAAAGCAGCTCCGCCCAATAGCCAAAATGGACAGCAGGCATTCTGTCAACGCTTTTGTAATGAAGGAGGTTCATACAGCGTTCTCTTGTGTTCATAAAGCAGTTCTCCTTATATTTCAATACGATCTACGCAATTCTTGCTTCTTATCTATTGACAATAAAAGCGTCGTTAAAGTTCGCAAAACGAGAAAAATGTAATCATTTCTTTTCAAATACGGGACATGGAGCGATATTTTCCCCCTTATGAGTAGCCTTCTCGCAATACTCGTAAAGGAGCTTTGCGTACTCCTTATAATACTCCATCGGCACGTCGGGCGGCGTCTGATGATCCACGGAAACGATTACCTTGCCCCGCATCATCGAGGGTAAAATGCGCTCAAACTCCGCGCGCATAGCGTCCTTGCCGTCCTTCATACACATTTTATCAAAGTGACCGATAAACGCCAATTTAGGCTGCTTATCAAGGTAGGTGGAAACGTCGACTCCAGCCTTTCTCTCAAGAGGGAGCATACCGTCAGCGCCGACCTCGGCATACCAATCCACCGCCTCGGTTATATCTCCGTCCGAGTCGATTATAACGGGAATACCGTACTCGTGGATCACGGGTATGACCTTCTTATAGAAGGGAGCTAAAAATTCGTCGAAGCACGCCTTCGAGAGCATCGGTCCCCGGTTATAGCTCATATCCTCGGCAAAGGTCATAAAGTCAAACCTGAATTTTTCGAAGGTATAACGGAAAAGCTCAATAAGCCAATCCGAATAAAGCTCGCACATCTCTTTGTAAAGCTCGGGATAGTCGTAGAAGCTGTAAAGATGATTTTCGATACCGAAGATCGTTCTCGGATACCAGAAAAAGCCCTCTACCGTGAAAAAGCTTATGGTATCGCCGCGCTGACGCGCCCTCTCGAAATAATCAAGGGTTTTCGTATTGATCACCGTCTCAACGGGCGGAAAAAGAGTTTTCTTAACTCTCTCCCAATCGTCCTCGTCGTTTACTATTCCAAGACCGTTTCCCGCGGAGCGCGGAGTGTCCTTCGTTCTGTAGCCTATCCACATCTGCAGGCACTTATCGAGTCCGAAATAGTCCTGTATCTTTTCATTGTTATCGACATCCGCCGGAAGCCCCTCTTTGTGCCAGCGGTCAACGGTAAGGTTCCACCAGGTAGCCCACTCTATCGCGGGGCAACGGTCTACCTCCTCGCCCGAAAGGTATTTTCTGAAGCGTTCCGATGCAGTCATATACGTTAACCCAGCTCAGCGCAGAATTTCACTGCCGCATCAGCCGCGCTAGCCGCATCAACGGTATAACAGTCCGCGCCTATCTTGTCGCAATACTCCTGCGATACGGGCGCGCCTCCTATCATAATTTTAACCTTATCTCTGATACCGCGCTCCTTCGCGAGCTTAACGACCTCTTCCATAGCTCCCATAGTGGTGGTAAGAAGAGCCGAGCAGCAGATGACCTGACATCCCTCGCTCTCAGCGGTGTTGACAAAGGTCTCGGGAGAAACGTCCGTTCCAAGGTCAACGACCTCGAGTCCCTTGCCCTCCATCATCATTTTAACAAGGTTCTTACCTATATCGTGAAGGTCTCCCGCAACGGTACCGATGCAAACCTTACCGCGAGCGACTACACCGCTTGCCGCAAGATGAGGCTTTAGCACCTCAGCGCCCATATTCATAGCTCTCGCCGCGACGAGAACCTCGGGAACGTATACCTCGTTATTTTTGAACTTCTCGCCGACAACGTTCATTCCCGCAAGAAGTCCCTCGTTGAGTATCTGTTCGGGATCCATCCCCTCAGCGATAGCCTGCGTAACAAGCTCCTTAACTATCTTAGCCTTACCCTTCTGCAAATTTTCCGAAATTTCACTTAATACTACCATAATAGTTCCCCTTTTGTTAGTTTTTCATTTTTATTTATGTTATTTGTTTTCCGTGTATGCGGTTATCTTATTTCGTAAGCCGCCGCGTCAAGTTGTTGACCGATTTTTTCAAAGATTATATCAGTCGTAATATTTATCAAGCACGTCGCTTACCGTCTGCGCCCATACGATAAGGTTATCGGGGCGGTGCGATACGGTGCTGATATCCTTAAGAACGACGTCGTAAGGGCATCCGTACTTAATACAGGTCTTAACAGTATCCTCGATCTCCCGTTTTATAACCTCGGGATCTGTTTTTATGGCTACGTGAGCGGGGTTGGGTTTTCTTGCGAGAACGTAATCCTTACCTATCTGCTCGGCGCATTTTTCTACGTTTGCCCAAGGTGAGCAACCGATCTTTCTGAGGTTGGATATCTTTTTCAATACCTCTATCTTATCGTCAAGCGGCTCGCAGCAGCCGTAATATGTATACTTAAACCTCTCGGCTACCGAATGAAGATAATTTACCTCAAACTCCTCAAACATCGCGGGGGAAATTACTCCGAAGGTCTGCGCCATGCTGCGGCACCACGTCGCTTTCAGTCCTTCGTTCTCAAGCCCCGATACCGCAGACGGCGTGCAATGCAGCGACGGCTGAAGCGATACCGCAAGATTTTTCTCCGCAAAGTCAAGCTCCGCGTGTGTGGCTGAGACAAATTTTTCAATTATCCTGTGCAGGTATTCGGGACGGTCATACATATCCATAAGGATGGGCTCGACGCCGCGTAATCTGGTGATCTTATCCCAAGGCGCAAAATAAAGGAAATTGAAGCCGCTCAGCTTTATCGGAATAGAATCACCGAGAAGCTCGGTATAAAACTCCATATTTTCCTCATCCTTATCGGGACGAAGCGTAAATACGGGAGAATGCATTTTCACAAGCGCGGACTCATCCTCAAGCACGTCCTCAAACTCTCTTGAAACGATATTGTTTACACTGTCTGTACGCTTCATATCGGAAGTCTTCATCGCTATTCCGATACCTGTCGATTCTACCGCTTGCTTTACACGAAAAACGGGCTCATAGAGATTATCCGCCTTGAAGTGAGTCATATAAAATATGGCTTTTCTGAAATAAAGCTCGACGTTACGCGCGCGTTCATCCTCGCAAACGCAAGTAAGCTCGCCGTCTATATTCATCTGATACCACGGTATCTCTTCAAGAATGACGGGAGGTCTTACGAGCTTTAAATCGTTTGTGGCTCTGAATCTCTCTGTCATTTTTTTCTGCTTCTCGGTACAGACAAGCGCCATATACCTTTTGACAAGCTCTCTTACGGTTGATTTGTCGTTTTGAGTAATCATATCCGTTCTCCTTAATTTCTAACAGTTATTCTGTTTCTTTAAAAAATCAACTGCAGCATCTGCCGCGCTTGCCGCATCAACGGTATAAAGGTCCGCGCCTATCTTATCGCAATACTCCTGCGATACGGGCGCGCCCCCTATCATAATTTTAACCTTATCTCTGATACCGCGCTCCTTCGCGAGCTTTACGACCTCTTCCATAACGCTCACAGTGGTGGTAAGAAGAGCCGAGCAGCAGATAACCCCGCAGCCCTCGCTCTCAGCGGTATTCACGAAGGTCTCGGCAGAGACGTCCGTTCCGAGGTCAATAACCTCGAGCCCCTTGCCCTCCATCATCATTTTAACGAGATTCTTACCTATATCGTGAAGGTCTCCCGCGACGGTACCGATACAGACCTTTCCCCGAGTGACGGCGCCGCTTGCCGCAAGATAGGGCTTTAGCACCTCGGCGCCCATATTCATAGCTCTTGCAGCTACGAGAACTTCGGGAACGTATACCTCGTTATTTTTGAACTTATCGCCGACAACCCTCATTCCCGCAAGAAGCCCCTCGTTGAGTATCTGTTCGGGAGAGCCGCCCTCGGCAATCGCCGCCGCGACAAGCTCCTTAACGAGCTTTGCCTTACCCTTCTGCAGGTTCTCCGAAATCTCACCCAATATCTCGGTCAGCCTTTCTCTTTCAGCCTCTTTTTTATCCTTGCTTATAATCTTCGTTTTCTGTGTTTTCGTCTTTCTGTATTTACCTGGGGTCATACCCACCGCGCGGGAGAACACCTCGTAAAAGGTATTCATATCGAGAAATCCGCACGAGCGCGCCGCATCCTCAACGTTCATATCCGACTTTAAAAGCAGCTCGCACACGTGAGAAACTCTGACGCTTCGAAGATAGCTCGGGAAGGATACGCCCGTCGCTCTTTTAAAAAGTCTGCTCAGGCGTGACTCGCTGACGTAAAGCTCCTCGGCAACGGAGCCCATAGTAAACGCGCTGTCCGTGTATCTCTCGTTTATAAGCTTCATGGCGGATGCGGTGATCCCCCACTCACCCGCCGTTATCGGGAAGCTCGTTTTTATCGCGAGATTTATATATCTCGCAACGTTGATAAAAAGATCGGTGAGGTACGAGCGTATCAGCTCCGCCCAGCCGGACTTTCTCTCGAGCGACTCGCACTCGATATAATCGTATAAAAGATAAACTCTGTCGAGCATATATGAGTTGAGCGTGGCGTATGCGATAACTCCCGTCGCGGCGAAAACGCCGTAGCAGTAATTCGGGCTTTCCCTCTCCGTGACGTCGGCTGAAAACCAATCGCGGATATCGAACTCGAGCTGCCTTACGGAAAGCTCGCCTGCGCCGTCATTTAAGAAATATCCGTGGGGCACGTCGGGCGGTATTATGCAAATATCCCCGACAGAACAGGGTATCTCGCAGTCGAGCACTCGGTGTATTCCCTCACCCGATGTGACAAGGCAGACCTTGAATCGATTGCTCGTCTTAAGGCTTGACAGCTCCGTTTTCGCGTCGTATATCTTCTCGCAGGAGAAAACGTTGCATTTTATGAATACTCCCTCGCACGAAGAAACGCGCGCCGCGTTGCCGTTTTTCACCCGAAACCACCTCCCGTCTTTGCTTTATAATGCAATTATACCACCTATTTTTCGCTTTGTAAATGCGGTTTTAATGTTTTTTATTATTTCGCGTGCAAAAAAACCGTATAAAACAAAAAATGCGAAGCACAAAAAAGGACGGCACAGACAATAAGCCGGTGACCGCCCGATATATTTATAAAATTTCAAAAAGGATTAAATTCTTCGTTTTTTAAGGCACAGACCGAAGGTTTTTCGCGCGCCTTCAGTCGAAGCTCTTGCAATCTTCGCTCATTTTATCCCCGAGACCTCGCGCGCAACCTCCAGGAATTTTTCTGCAGCCGCGGAAAGCGTTATGTCTTTTTGCATTATAATGTAAAGCGTTCTTTGCAAAAAATCGGATTTCGGCAGAAAATATAAAATATTATCGTCGTCAAATTTGCTCATCCTTATATGATAATCCGTCGTCATAATAGCTCCTATTCTTTCCTTCATAAGGCTATTGTGCATACCGACTTGGCGCGCGTTCTCAACGACGTAGTTGACAACCTTATAAGAGCCGAGTATCTGCTTCATTTTGTACCTTGTGTTTGAAAAATAGGAGTATTCGAAGAATTTTATATCCCGAAATACGGATAGGTCTGAAACGTAGTCCCCCTTCGTGAGCGCACCCGAGATGATGCGCTCTCTCGGCACGGCGAGGTGGGCGATCTTACTTGCGCCCTCCATATCCTTATGCATGGCAATCAGCATAGTCTCGTTCAAAATCGGTATTCCCACGCATTCCGAAGGGTCAAAATCGTAGCCTAACATCATATCAAGCGAGTGGCTTCTCATCTTTTCGCTCAGATTTCCTATCCGACCGATGCTGCCCATATCAAGCCTTACGTTAACGTTTGGGTATTTCTCGTTGAATACCGAGCATATTTTTGCAAGCATTTCGGATGCGCTGTAAGAATACACGCCTATCGAGACCGCGCCGTATGATGCGTCGCGCAGCATTTTTATACGGTTGAGCATATAATTTTCGCTTTTTTCCTTTTCGTCAAGATATTCGACGTATATCCTCCCCTCGGGCGTGAGAGCGATCGGTATAACGCTTCTGTCAAAAATCGCGAATCCGAGATTTTTTTCGTGCCTTGCTATCGCCGTGCTCAGAGCGGGCTGCGATATAAACAGCTCCTTTGCCGCGGCGGAAAAGCTGCCCGTCTGATAAACAGTATATGAATATTTTTCCAAAAGCTCCATTGTATTCCCTCACAGATATAATATAAATCTTATAAAACTTATCACAATATTAGTAATTGATTATAACATATTATTATGATATAATCAATACGTCAGTAAAAAAAATAAGGAAGGACTAATATGAAAGAGTATTCAAAACCCGAATTCGAAGTCAAAGTATTCGGGATATCCGACGTTATAACAACGTCCCTCGGCACCGAAACAACGCCGAAGGAGGATAACGACGGAATCTGGGATATGGACATAAATCCGTAAAAGGAAAGGAAAAGAAAAATGAAAAAGAAGATTTTATTGCTATTACTCACGCTCTCCGTTTTGCTTGCGGCGGTTATTACGGTAAGCTGCGCCGCGGAAACGGAGTCGGAATCGGAGAGTGGATTTACACCCGGCTACAGAAACGGGTTATACACGGTAAGTGACGCCTATAAGGATTCCAAGGTATGGTATTTTGACAGCACCAATACCAATACGGCGGGATATACCAACCTCATCGCAAAGAACAGCAATACCTCCTCTGCCCTTAAGAAGGCAAGAAGCGAGCTTTCCACCGTTGCGAACAAGGACAAAACGGTAACGCTCGTTCTTAACGCCGACGCTACCGTAGAAACCAAATTCGACAACGAAGGTCAGATCATGGGAACGGTCATCGTCGACCTCAACGGATACACGGTTGACGCTACGGCGGTTGAGATGATCAACGCGCAGGCTAAAATATCCAACAGCGCGGTATACCCTTCGCGTATTATCTATAAAA
This sequence comes from Clostridia bacterium, assembly GCA_017411605.1. GTDB lineage: Bacteria > Bacillota > Clostridia > Oscillospirales > CAG-272 > UBA1740. Next base: position 20,244 of record JAFQPR010000091.1, read on the forward strand.
ACGGAAACATCGTCATCGGAGACAGAGGACTTATTATGTGCGGCATCTACGGCGCAACGTACAATTCGACCGCTACCAACTATAAAACGATGCACTATGAATTCGATAACGTAAATATTTCCTTCAAGGAAGGAACGAGCTGTCCCTCTCTGATATACGCTTATACCGAGGACAGCACCGTCGGTAGAGTGGCGCAGGATGCATACAATACGGCAGCCGACGCGGGCACGCTCGGTACGGACTGTCCCGCAGCGCATCAGCAGTTTATGGGACTCGATATCAAAATCGGCGAAAGCTGCACCTTTGACCTCACAAACGCCCCCTCGGGCTTTACCCTCTTTAACGCGTGCGACCCCGACACGGTTGACACCAGAAAGGAGTGCACGGCAACCGTAAACGAAGTTGCTAATACAAAATGCTATTATTTCAACACGAACTGTATAACTACCGTTAATATCAACGGCGGAAAGATCATCGTCGGTGAAAACGCCGTAAATTGGTACCGTGTCAACGAGGAAAACGGCTCGTACGTTAAATTCGGCAAGGGCGCGAGCGGAAGCTATACGCAGTTCGTTATCCCCGAGGGCAGCGCGGCAGACACCTCGGCGGCTTTCGACTCGGATGACGGCAAGCTCGTTCTTATGAAATCGGGCAGCAAAGATTCCTACAAGATGGTAACAAAGGAGTTTTACGATACTCTCTGCGGAATAAGCTTTGCTCCGAAAACCTCTATCACTCTCTCCTCGAGTCTTTTGTTTAACGTATATATTCCGAAGTCCACCGAGCTCAACTACTTTGTTTTCGACGGTAAGGAATACAAGACGGAAGCGGATTTTGCTTCTCTTGATAAAAGAATCATCTCGGAGAGCGAGTATTACCTGATACAGACCGAGCTTGATGCCGCTTTTGCGGACATAGAGCTCCCTCTCACCGTCAACGTTGACGTCGGAGATACTGCCGTGAACAGAGCCTACACCTTGAGCATTCCGAAATATGCGGCAAAGCTTATGAGCTCCGACGACGCAAGCGGTAACGAAAGGGTAATCGCGAAAGACGTTCTCTCGTACATAAGAGCCGCGCAAAATCATTTTGATACCGTCGGCAGCGGCAAGATCGACTCTGTGCTCGATCCCGATCACGAAAAGATGAGCAAGCCAAAGATAGAGGGCGCGGCAGAGCCCGTAAACCTCGATGGAATAAAGTCCGCTACCTTCGTGCTTGAAGCAAAGCCCGCGGTGCGCTTCTATCTTACCGAAGGCACGGACGGATCAAAGTTTAGATTTTTCGTCGGCGGTAAAGAAATAAAAACCGTTTACAATAAGGATGCGGGATATATCGACACAGACGTATACGCATATCAGCTTTGCGATACCGTAACCTATACCGCGGACGGTGAAAGCTACGGCAGCTTCCATATAAATGCCTACTACGAGTACGCAAAAGCTCTTGGTGACAGCGAGCTCGTTATCCTCGTTGAGCGCTTCTGGAAGTATCTTCAGAGCGCGAGAGCATACAGAGAGGAATATATAGGAAACAGCGAGTATGCGCACAGTCATTCGTATTACGAGAGAAGCTTCGAGATAAGCGCGTACAACCCCGACTATACCGAAAAGGTCTGCGCCTGCGGCGATAACGAGATCACGCAAAACACCGGACTCGACTTCGGAGACAAAAAAGTCAGCGTTTACTTCCTCGGAAACAGCTATACGAACTATAACAATATGTCCGAGACGTTCAGACTGATATCCAATTCTATGGGAATAGAGGTTGACGTCACGAAGAGAACCAAGGGCTCGTGGCATTTGTGGAAATTCCAGAACCCGAACGATCAGGGCGGAGTAACCTTCCACGAGGACCTTGCAAATTACGACTTTGACTACGCGTTCCTTCAGGACGGAAGCACGCAGACTCTCGCGGCAATAGCGGAGTTCTACGACGGTGTCAGACTTGTCGGTGAGCTCCTTGAGAAGGACGGGGCGGTTCCTATCCTCTATCAGACCTGGGGAAGAAAAGCGGGACACGCGATACTCGAGCAATACGGTCTTGATACCGACAGTATGGCGCGCACCGTAGCGGCGGCTTACGAGGCTATCTCCGCGGAGACCGGCTACGCAAACTCACCCGCAGGCTCAGCGTTTCTCGACGTTTATACTAACCACCCCGAGATAGAGCTCTACGACCCCGACCTCACTCACCCCTCCGCGACAGGAAGCTATCTCGTAGCGCTTTGCCACTACGCAACCCTCTTCGGACGCTCACCGATAGGCGTTAAATATCTCGCGGGGCTTGACGCGGATACCGCGCTTATTCTTCAGACCGCGGCGCATAACGCCGTTTTCGGTGAATCAATAGTAACCGACGAATATAAGACCTCCTCCGAGGGCATCCACGTTGTCAAGGCTGAAAACAACCTTTACGAGCTTCCCGAGGGCTCGGAGCTTATCTCCGCGGGAATAACGGGAGACAACGGTCTTACCGCTTCCACCGTAACGGTTGCAAAGGACGGCACACTCACCGAAGAGCAAAAGAAGGATATGTCAAATATCGCATACGGCGTGTCGGTCATTGGAAACAAAAATATGGTCACCTCTCTTACCAGAGCTACGAACGGCGCGTGGAAGAGCTCAAGCGGAAACAGACTTTCATTCGACTTTGACGGAAACTATTACGATATCACGGGCGACGTGGATATGCACGAGCCTTATCGCGCGCTTATCACCTACAACTTCGGCGGAATAGTCAATATCACCGCTATCGGATATATGTCGGGCAATATGGACGGTTTTGCTCAGATCCAGGACGTTTATATCTCCAACGACGGCGAGAGCTGGAGTATAGTCGGCAGCGCATCCTACGACGCGATCCTTCTCGGCAAGGAAAACGGCTCGCTGCACAGCCTTACGACGCTTCCCGCGGATAAGAACGGCGACGTCCCCGGAGTATGCGCGGTATTCGATATGAACAGCGCAAACGGCGGCGTATGGGCAAAGTACGTTCGCTTCGCCATCAAGGAGGGCGTTGTGGTATCCAACAAATCCTACGATATCAACACTCTCGAGCTTGCGGTATGGGGTAAGGCAGAAAACAGCACCCTTGCGGCTATCCCCGAGGATTCCGAGCTTATTTCCAAGGGGCTCAGCGCTTCCGAGGAATTCAGCGCAACGGTTGACGGTGCGTTGGCAGAGCTCACCGAGGATCAGCGCGCGGATATTGCCGATACGTCGAAATACGGTATGACGCTCATCGGCGCAAAGACGCTCGAAAGAAGCATCAAGTACGGCTGCGACGGCGTATGGAGCGGCACAAAAAGACTATCCGTAATCTTCTATGACGACTTGGATAGCTCAAAAAGATACGATATCTTGGGTAAAGAGGCAACAGACGGAAAATACGAATGCCTCATCACGTATAACTTTGGCAAAAAGGTTACCCTTGATTGCATAGGCTATATGTCGGGCAACTTTGACGGAATAGCTCAGGCGCAGGAGGTCTGGATCTCGAATAACGGAATTGATTGGATAAAAGTTACCACCTGCTCATATGACAGAACGTCGGGCGACGTGCTTTCGAGCGTATCAAACAAGCCCATCGACAGTAAGGATGACGGTGGGAGCGGCAAGGCGTCGGCTGAGTGCGTTATGTTTGATATGGGCGGACTCAAGGCTCAGTACGTAAGAGTTGCCATAATCGAAGGAATGGCAGACAGCTACGCAAAGGATCTGAATACCTACGAGCTGGCTGTTTTTGGCAAAAAGAACTAATCCTCAACTGCAGACGAAAGCGGCGTTTCGCACGGCATCGACATATGGAGGATTTTCACAGATTGCCACGCGAGCGCATGCTCTGCAAAAAACAAAAGCGCTATACCAAGGCAGCATATCTCGGCAAGCAAAAGCTCCGAGAGCGGTCTATGGTATAGTGCTTTTTTTATTTTTGGTATTATATATGCTCTTATTCCGTATTATTCTTCACACGCACCGCCGCTTCCGAAGTATTTCCGATATAGCGGCGTATCCTCATTCGGCAAGCTCTGAAGCTTATAGGTATCGGGCCTTCTTTGGCTGAGCCTCGTCTTGCGCATTGAGTGAGAGGGGTAATATCGTGTCGAGCCGTACTGCGGCGCGGGCTCCTTTTTTATATCTATCTCCGCTGTTGCCACGCACACCCGACCAACCTCTGCCGAGGCTACGATGCTTCCCATATTATCAACGATACAGCTAGGGCTCACGAGCGAAGGATCGTCTTTGTCAAATACACGCATTGCCGCGGCGATATTTACGCTGTTTTCATATGCGCGCGAAAGACCGTATATATTCTCCCAACCGAGAGTCGGGCAGCAGATAAGATCAGCTCCGCCGAGCGCAAGCTCGCGCGCCGCCTCGGGAAATTGCATATCCCAGCAGACGAGCATACCTATCTTGCCAAATTCGGTATCGAATACGTCATAGCGGTCCCCCGCCGCAACGTGAAGCTCTTCCCCTGCGGGCAGATGCACCTTTTTATGTATGCCGACTATCTCTCCGCGCCTGTCAAACAGCACGGCGCAGTTATACGCGGCTCCGTCGATAGAGAGAAGCAACCCCGCTACGATATATATTTTATGCCGACGAGCTGCCTCGGAAAATCTTTTCGCGCACTCACCCCCCGTCCCCTCGTAAAGCTCGGTATAGGGATAACGCACGTCGCCGAGAGCTGTCTTCGCGTTGACGGTTTCTATCGTTACCGCGAGGTCGCACCCCGCCTTTGCCGCCTCACCGATCATCAAAAAGCACTCGTCGAGCCTCTCCTCCGCGCGTGCGGTAAGCATCTCAAGACTCGGGAGCTCCCCCTCGTGATCATATCCGAATTCGAATTTTTGCTGTATTACCGAAATTTTCATTTTACTCTCTCTTTTCTGATTTTAAAGCACAGTCAGCTTTAAATTCGCATCATTTTGGCTTTTATAGCAACTATTGTTTACATAAACCTGCTTTTTTATAAAACATCTACATTACCCAAATCACAAATCCCCGTTCAAAACGAGGTGTTGATAGCTTCAATGCTCTACAATCATTATAACGACAATCGAAAGTCGAAATTCAAGAATTTCGACTTACTATAACCATTATACCATACCTAAATAATTATTTCAATAAAAATCCGCCTTTTCGACATTCTGTAATCATTAAATCTGGGGGGCGTCGGTTTTTTACCGCGTTTACCCTCTTGGGTAAGTGAAGCTTTGCTCGTTTGCTCGCAAGGTGGGCTTACTGTCATCCTGAGCGGATGCGGCAGAGAGCGAAGCGAATCTGTGCAGAAGTCGAACCCGTAGGGCGATGCGGAGCATCGGGATCCGTTTATTTAACTTTGTTCTGCCCGAGATCCTGCTCCGCAGTTCGACTCCGCTTACGCTGTCATTTCAAAATTACCATTTGACCGGCGGCACTTTTCCGTAAAAGATATTTTCCCAGCTTTCCGTTTTCGGTAAATTGTTTATCGCGCCGTAAGCCTCGGGGCGGCGGCAACGCTCGGTCATTAGCTTAATATTTTCAAAATAAGCCGGATTGCCGGTCGTATGAGTTATCCAGGGCTTGCCTATATCAATTTCAACCACCTTATACGAGGGCTCTCTGAAGCGCTCGATTATCTCACCGTCAGGCGCGACTATTCCCGTAAAGGCACCGTCGCAATAACCGTCAATTTGCGTGCAGGCTATATGCATCACGTTATCTATCGCTCTTGCTCTCAGCTTGAGCTCCCATTGCGGAACAAGAGTGTCTCCGTATAGCGGATACAATACAAGTTCAGCACCGTTATTCCCAAGACATCTTGCGCTTTCGGGGAAATAGTTATCCCAACATATCATTATTCCGACCTTGCCTATATCAAGGTCAAATACGGGGAAGTCATCTCCGCCCGAAAGTCCTCGCATTTGTTCACCGTAAGTTAAATGCACCTTCCTGTATCTGCCTATCTCAACTCCGTCACGATCGAGGATATAGGATGAATTATATACCTTTCCGTCCTTAAGTTCGTAATCCCATGGCACAAGGTAAGCGTGATATCGCCTCGCAAGCTCGGAGCAACGAGTCTTCCATTCACTCGATATCCGCTCGAGCCTTGGGTGATCCTTTACTATTCTTCTGTCAGGGACGTGCTGATAAGCCTCGGGGAAAAATACAAGATCCGCGCCCGATTTAAAGCATTTTTCGGCATAATCGTAAAGAATATCGGTTCTTCTTTTATATCCATCCTCCGCGCGCTGATCAACTTGAATAAGACCTATTTTAGCTTTTGCCATTTTTTCTCTCCCTTTAAACGGTTATAGTTTTCTCATTTAACTCCTGCTTTACGGTCACTTTGTTACCCTGTATAGCTATTTTCGGTGAAATTTCCTCTTTTCCGTCGGTTGCAAAATAGAATGCGGAAGCAAAGATATATTCACCCTTTTCAAGCACGTCGGTCTTATACGCGGGATAAAACGACTGAGGACTTAAAAGATGCATTCCCGGTTGAGCGGAATTGACGAAATACTTGATATCGCAGCTCGCCACCGTTTCAATTTTGCTTATATAATCATTATAAACGAACGCGTTTCCTTTTATCTTATAATTATCGTCGCGGACGCCAATGCAAAATCCGCCCTCATACACTCTGTACGCCTGCGAGAGAACGACCTTATGCACTCTTGCGTGCCAACCGCTTTCAAGCGGGATAAGCCAGGTTTTAATATACGTGTCATTATCGTTTGAAAAAGGAATATGCTTTGATATAAGTACGCCGTCCTCTATGACGTTTTCAAGAATTCTTCTTCGGTGAGATGCCATTGTTCCGTCCGTTGAATATAAAGATATCATATTATCCGACGAAACAAGATCGACCGTTGATAACGAAAATCCCGAGCGTGAATTATATACGAACTTCGAATACGCGCCCGCCATATCGTTGAAGCGGTGACCGAAAAAGTCATTTTGATAATAATGAAGAGCGTTATTGTAAAAAGTAACGCCGTTTTTATTATCACCCGCTATTACCGTTTGAAGCTCGGCTAAGGGATTCCTTAAGCTGAACACCCCACCCTCTATCGGCAAAGGAGTGATCTTAGATTTCCAAAGCGGATGCCCGTCGTCCGCAAGGAAGCATAAGAATCCCTCTGTATAACAGCTTATAGCACCGTCAGACGCGTATCCCTCTCCAAATCCGGGCGAGGAATACAAATATCCGACGGGAAAGCATCCGTCCTCGGTCGGAATACTGTTGTTATAAAAATACTCAATGCTTTTAATTACGACGTTTTTGCAAAGTCCCGCGTCAACGTCGCAGCCCGTAATTACCGCAAGCGCAAACGGCGCGACAGCGGCAAAGCGATAACCGATAGATCTGCCGTACGCAGCCATTCCGCCGTCGGAGTCAAAGTAATGGATGAAATACTTTAGGAATTCCTCGCTTCTTTTTCTGTAGCTCTCGCTTTTTGCGAAATAATCGGGACTGCTTTTATCGGCAATCAGTATCCACAGAAGCGTATAGGTATGATGAGCCCAAGCTTCATAGTAGTCAAACCGTCCAAGCTCGCCGTCGCTGTACCAACCGTTACCGTAATAAAGAGTTTCGAGAAAATCATATCCCCCCCGAACGTCACCGTCAACCTCCGAGCAATCGTAACCGAGCTGCTTCAGTATCTCGATGCAGTATATCGGATACCAATAATGATTATTTTGCCACGAGTGTTTAATAGCATAGAACGCCCACTTCTTTATCCAATCGGCAATAGTATTTTGCTGATCCCTTGTAAGAACGTCCCAGAGCGCTTCTTTCGCGAAGAATACCGCAACAAGATATGCGGCAATTTCAGTAATTGATTGATTTGCGAATGAATATTCGGTTTCCCTCGTCACGTTTCGGTCAAAGCGCTTCGGTGAATCGGGCGAAGTTCCCTCCAGCATTATCCTGTTTACAAAATCGACGGCTGTCAGTTCTTTTCCGTCGAGTACAACCTTCAGATCTCCATCCTTTAAAAAAGGAGCGATACCCCACATAGGGCGGAAAATTTCCTCGATCTTTGTGCATTCATAGCTCACTTTATCGCTGATGACGTACTGATAACTGTCATCATACCGCTTTGCCATTCTGTTTAGCAGCGATCTGTAAGTGTCTTTTGCTCTGTCATACAGTTCTTTTCTTGAATTCATACGATCATCCTTTCTTTGGCGGATAGCATATCACGGCTCTTGCGCCTTTGAGCGTAAATTCAGCCGCCGAAGGTATAAAGAATCTATCCCCGCGCTTTAATTTAAAGCTTTCATTATTACAAATCAATTCACCACTGTTTTTTAGAGCTACAACGGTTACGAAGTGTTCGTTTTTCGCGGTGTAATCAACCTCATCAACAAGATCGAGCGCGAAGCACGGTGTGTCACTGTAGCTTACCTGCCGTAAAGCTCCGCTCGGCTCTGCCGAGCCCTTTATGAAGAACAGTTTTTTTGTTTCATCAAACGATCTTGAAGTGTAGTCGAAGCAATCCATTAGCGCGTCCTCTCCCGCGCCGCAATGGAGCTGCAATGGCGTCATATGCTCGCCTGCCACAGTAATCCTTTCCACTCTCATAGTGTAGTCGGTCGGCTCCTGGATCTCAAGAAGAAAGCATCCCCCGCCTATCGCGTGAGGCATACCGCCCCGAACCAGAATAACGTCCCCCTCGTTTACCTCAAAACGGTGCATCGCGCCAAGCATTCCGTCGATATCCTGACGGTCAAAAAGGTCTTTCCATACTTCTCTCGTAACGTATTCCTTGAATCCGAGATAAACGCAAGCGTTACTATCTCTTTTACCGAGAATGTACCAGCATTCGGTTTTCCCGTATTCCGAATCAAATATCTTTTTTGCGTATTCCTTCGTAGGATGCACCTGAATCGAAAGTCTTTCGGCAGAATCAAGAAGCTTGATAAGAACTCCGCTTTCTCTTCTTCCCTGCCCGAAATCATTTTTGTCAACGATTTCCGTTATCAGCTTTGTGCCAAAAGAGGTAGCAGCTCTTGATATCCCCTCATCCTTAACGTAATCCTTGTTTTTCGCTTCGGTAAACGACGATATCCAATCCTCGGGGTAAAAATCGTCACGCGGATCACGATAACCGAGGAATTCACGCAAAACCTTACCGCCCTTATACGTCCTCTTCGCAAAGGTCGGTATCTGCTTTATCGCGCCTTTAACTTCCATATTATTTATCCTTTTCGTATATTACGGAATCGTTTGCCTTTATCTCAACCGTAAACGTGTATTTTTTATATGATATTTCGGCTCTTTCGTCTTTATCGGAATAATTGAAAATAAAGAATAAGTATTTATTATCATTTTCACTTACTCTGACCGTAACGTTTCCGTTTACGTTAAGCTCGGAGAGCAAAAATTCATCGGCAAGAGCTTTCGCAAACAGGGTGGCGCCGTCGGCGGCGCATTTAGCATATCCGTACCATAAATACGTATTAACGGTAATAACCGTTCCCTTGCCGTATTTTACACGGCTTACAGCGCATTTGCCGTCATCAAAAGTGCCGCACGGCTCACCGTTTGTAATATTAACTATATCTCTCGCGTAATATCCCTTATAGCTTTGACCGCCGTATGTAAAACCAAGACCTTCATAATCCGTATCAATATAATCTGTGCCGCAAAGCTCATTCATTTCTCCGCCGGGCAGCTCACGGTTTACAAGCGATTCATCATTGGTTACTCCGAATCTTCCGTCTATTATAAGAACTCCGCCACCCTTGACGTATTCCTTCAGTATCTCAGCCCGATGCCCGTCGATAACAAGCTGATTGGTCAGAATTACCGCGCCGTAATCATTTACTTCGCAAAATGTAATTATATCGGATTTTACGTTAACGTCAAACAGTGCCTTATAAGCTCCGAAAATTGATGATGTATAAAGAGCTTCGTCAAGACCGTATGACTTCGCGAAAACACGCTGAAAATCATCGCATAACGGATCGAACAATATTCCGATATTACCTCTCACGGGAGTCAGCGTGCCGTATTTTTCAAACGTAAACGAAAGCTCCCTTGCAAGCTCGTAACGCTCTGTCGGTCTGTCCTTATAATCAACAAGGCCTCTTCCCATCGTCTGAAGACCTTTGTTAAAAGGCCGCCACATCCAGTATATAAGTCCCTTTGCGCCCGCAGAGTAGCCCTCGTAACACCATCTTTTAAGCTCGTGCGGACGAACGCAGGTGGTTGGATTATGTAACGCCTGAATATGAGTCTGCATCTCGGAGATATAAAAGCCTTGACGCTTTGATGCCGCGAAAAATCCGTCAAAAACCTCGTGCCGCAATGCGTTTTCCATCGTCCCTTTGATATACTTGGGATAAAATGACATTCCGATCTCGTCTGCGATCTCCCTCAGCCCGAAATCATCCTGCGGACGCTCGTATTGGCAGGTGGGACTTACCATTGAATGAATATTATCGGCAATCAGGAAATGCTCCGTATCAACCCGACGGACAGCATCGCACCAATTCTTTAAGAATCTTCCTATCGCCGCCTTGCGAAATGCTCCGAGATCCGCCTCCGGCATTATGCTCATCCATTTCCACCGCTCGTATTCTATCTGTGACCAATCGCTGTAAGTGCGCTCCCATACCTCGTTGAGCTTTTCGATGCTTTTATATTTTTCCTTCAACCAGGCTCGGAACTCCGATATCGTGTATTTATCAAATGAGCGGAACATCGTTTCATTAAACACGTCGTAAGCCATGAGCGCGGGAAAATCTTTATATGCGGCAGCGGTTTTTTCAAAATGATCGCATATAAGCTCATTTACTTCGGGATCAAAATAGTTTAAAAATCCAAAGCTGCTTTGACCGAACTCGCGGTTTCCGTTTTTATCGATCGGATGATATGATTTTTTCATCAAAAAATCGGGTATATATTCAAATACCGATAGCTGTCCCGCAAGCTCCATTATCACCCCGAGCCCATATTTCTCCGCAGCTCTCAGAATCTGCTTTCCCGTATTGAAGGGATATCCCGCCTTCTTCTCTTCCCACCAAAACGCCGCAGGCCAGATAACAACGGTATCCATTCCGCACTCCTTCATCAATCCAAAGTGCCTCTCGATATCAGTTATTGTGTCATAGCGTGTGATTTTCAGCACGCTTCCGTATTTAAAAGAATTGTTTTTCACGCTTTTAAAACTCCTTTTGTATCGGTAATCTAATACTATCACGGCTTTCCCCTTATTTCTTATTCTATTTTAATATTAAAGTTGACTTTTTTATGTTTTTTTGATAAAATCTGTATATAAACAAAAGAAAGGCAAAAGAATGTCCGGAATATTAAAATTTGATAAGGATCAGCTTTACGGCGCAAATATACATATACACAAAAAAATCGGAGATACAAGCTATATAGCTCACAGACACGATTATTATGAAATGATATTTTATCAGGACTGCGGCGGTATATGCGTGCTGAACGGTGAGGAGCATAAGATTTCGGAAAACTGTCTGTTTCTTTTAACTCCAAACGATTATCACCGTATTGATGCGCAAAATACCAATATATCAAAATCTACCGTTATTTCCTTCTCGGAAAATGCTGTTGACGGTGAGCTGATTACCTCGCTTGCGTTTTGCCCAAGAGTCTGGCACGGCATTGACCAAAGCACTATCAATATGATAAACGCCCTTTGTTCAAGCTACTTCGGGAAAGATAAACGGCGGGATTTACTTACGGTACATCTTCTCAACGCGCTTATCTGCCGTATTTTGGACGAGGGAACAAAATTGAAAATGACGTCGGAGCATTTAAGTCCCACCGTCCTCAGAGCAATGACTTTGGCGCTTACGGATATTTCGGCAAATATAACTCTCGAGAAGGTAGCAAACGAATGCAAAATGACTCCTGCGTACTTTTCATCGTTATTCAGTAAGGAGATGGGAAAACCGTTCATAAAATGGCTCACCGAGGTCAGGATAGAGCACGCTAAGCGTTTTTTGGAAAGCAGCGAATCGGATATACTTGACATCTGCTACGAATGCGGCTATAATACTCCTTCGCAGTTTATAAAAATGTTCAAACGCGAAACGGGCACCACACCTTCCGGATACAGAAAAACGAAGATATCGCCAAAGAATGTAAACAATTCTTAACTTTTATATATAAGGGGCTGTCGCATTTAGGCATAACCGAATAAAAAACAGGGGTATTGTGAAATAAACACAGTACCCCTTTAATAGTAAGCACAAATTTGAGGAAATCAAGGTCGAAAACCTATGGTTTTCCTCGTTTTTATTAATGTTT
>JAFQPR010000092.1 GCA_017411605.1 Clostridia bacterium
GCTGTTTAGGAAGTCTTTTACGGGAACGTAAACGTTAAGGATAAGATCTCTGTCAAGCGTGAGGCTCATCTTTGGAACGAAGTCAACATTCGCGAGCGACTCGGGTCTGAGTCTGTACGTTGCGTACTCTCCGTCGTCGGATATCTTTACGAAGACGGCAGTAGTGTTACCAATTGCATAGCTCAAAGTTGGAGCGCTTGCCGTCGAAGGAAGCTTCGCAGATGCGTAGTTACCGTCCTCGCTCTTAGTATATGTTACGGTATCCTTACCGCTTGTCATCTTAAAGATAAGATCGTTTTCGGTCTTTCCTATAAATTCACAGCCTTCGAAGCTTACGTGTATATCTGTATAATCTCCGCTTCCTCCAAGAAGATTACCCAAGAGAAGGTCTGTTCTTGAGGGACGGTTGGTTACCATGTCCATAACGCAGTTGGTATAGTTGATATTATACGTTACTCTCGCGGACGTATGCTCGCTTGCAACTCTGCCAAGAAGGTTTGGTGCTCCCGCACCTGTAACAAATCCAAAGTATACGTTATCAAAATTGAAGGTAAACGTCTTTTCGTAGCCTGCAGTGTAAGAGCCCGTTTTAGCCATATAAATCACTCCGTGAGTTTTGACGAGCAATCTTCCGTTCTTAACGTCTATTACACCGTTTGTTTTAACGATATTTCCCGTAGGATCAAGGCTGTTCTGCGTTGCGGTGTTACAAAGGCTCTCCAGTATGCCAAGCTCATTACCGTTAAGGTCAATAGTAACCCTCGTAGCGATATCACCCGTTCCGGAAGGATATCCGCCACCCGACCAATCTCTTCTGAGATAGATAACCGCTTCGTCGGTTCTGCTTGCGTTCGAAGTCTTGGTGAGTGATATTGCCGCCGTCATCGCATTTTTGTACGTGTCATATCCCTTGCTGAATACGTACTCGCCGTCAGCGGTCTTATAGAAGAGCGCAAACGGATAACTTACCGTATCCACATAATCGGTAGGAATAGTTGCATAAGGCGTACTTTCGGTAAGATTTCCGTCGGTAACGGTAAGCACGTACTTACCGTAGTTACCCGAGATGCCATCGTATAATGGAACAAGAAGCACTTCTCTCTCACCATCGTTACCGTCATAGAGTACAGCATAAAAGCTGTATTCCTTATTTTTAGTTAAGATTACGGAATAATCACCGCTTTCGTTGGCATTCATCACAAAGCTATCACCCGCGGTGCTCTTTGCGAATGTTACCTTGCTGATATTGTCGGTTATAAACTTACAGTCGGTGAATACTATAGTATATACCGAGTGACCGCTATCACTTGATGAGGTGGTATTAAGATTTCCAAGTCTTGCACCTGTTCTCGAATTGGTAATAAGATCAAAGGTACAATTGGTAACGTTGAAATTATAATTTACGTTTGCGGATGCCGGCGCGCTTCGGTCACTTACAAGAAGGTCTACTCCCTTATTATTCTCGGTAATAGACTCCGCACCCTTAGCGTAGCTGAAGTTAACATCTTTAATATTAAATTCAAAGGTCTTTTCGGTCGTATAAGTGCCGCTTCCGGCAGTACTAAACACAAGACCGAAGTTTAAGAAGACAAGATTACCGTTTTCGATATTAATAACAAGCTTTTTCTGCTCGGTAGCACCCGATGCCATACAGTCGTCGACGTCTGTTCTGAAGAGGGTCATCGTATTCGTAAACGTGTGACCTCCGAGATCTATATGAACAGTACCCGCAACATCGGAAACGTTTTCCGGATACGAGCCCTCACTGGTATCGTTTGTCAGATAAATGACGCACTCATCTTCCGTAGCAGAATCAGCCTTCATAAGAGCAGCAACTGCACCAAAAGCATTTTTCCACGTTCCGTAACCGCCAACGTAGTCGTAACTACCGTCGGAATTCTTGCTAAATACCGCAAAGCCTTGCTTTGCGTTTGCGAAAGTTATAAATCCGTATTTCGTCTTGATACCGGAAAGAAGCTCGTATACCTTATAGCTTCCCTCTCTTTTACCGCTTTCGTAGTAGGAAACGACATCATCTCCTTCTCCGTCGAAGAGATACGAAGTGCTCGGTTCTGACTGATTCATCGCAAGAAGAACGGTGGGATACTTTCCTTCCGAATCCTTAAGGAAGGTAACCTTATCGCCCGATGTATTCATTGTGAATGCTACCTGATCCACACTGTCAGCAATAAACTTACAGCCCTTGAAGTATAGCGAATAATTGAGCTTTTCGTAAGAAGCTGATGCTCTAAGATTTGCGGCTATCGCTCCGCTCGGAGCTCCCGTCATATCTATCGTGCAGTTATTATAAGTGAACACTTCACCCGTTGCGAGAGAACCCGAGGTAGACATATTCGTGCCATTGGAATGAATAAGCAAGCTTGTCGCAGTTGAAGCTGAGGTATATCCAAATTTTACGTTATCAAACGTAAAGTAATATGTTTTTTCTACGGTATAGCTTGAAGGATCTCCCGTTCTGTTATAAACAAGTCCGTATTTAGTTGCGGAAAGAAGTGTTCCGTTCTTAACCTTAACGTAAGTATCGCCGCCAACTCCCGAAGTGAAATCCATCGAGGTCGTATTCATAATACTTGTGTTATACGTCATAGAATATCCGTTAAGGTCTATTATCAAAGTTCCACCGATAATAGTTGTATTTGAGAATAGCTCATCCGCTCCCGCGCTTGAGAAATCATAATCTCTTCTGAGAAGGATAACAGCTTCGTCACCTTCTGTCGCGCCGTCGCTTCCCTTTATTTTCCCACTTGCGGCGGTTATAGCGCTCTTCCATGTCTTATAACCCGTAAGGAACGTATAAGATGCAGAGGTTTTGCTCTTATAAAATACAGCAAATGGATAAAGTTTACTGTCGGAGTACGTTGAAGTTATACTTCCGTATCCCGTCTTGGCGTCAGACGAAGCAACGAGATCAAATACGGAATATCCGTTTTGAGTTGCTCCCGTGTCTTTGCATTTGAGTGTGACGTCATTTCCGTCATCCGAGCCTAAGTAGGATGCCGAATAAGTACCTGCGGGAAGCTGAACTCTGCCAAAGCTTCCGTCAGCATCCTTTAAGAACGTGACCTTATCTCCCGCAGCACTCGCTTTTACGGTCAGATTTGATTCGGTGCTTGCGATAAAAGTACAGCCCTTGAAGCTGATATTGTAGTCCGACATTGAAGCGTCGGTCATATTGCTTGTTGAAAGAGTTCCGAGTCTTGCATTGGATTTTGCGTTCGTCGCAAGATCAAGCGTGCAGTTTGTAAGATTAAGATTAAACGTAACGTTTTTGACGGTCGATGAGCTTCTGTCACTTACAAGAAGATCAAAGCCTTTATTTGATGCAACAGACGTAGTGCCTGAACAGAAGCCAAGATAAACGTTATCGAAATTATACTCTAATACCTTCTCCTCGGTATCGGTTGAATAAGTTGTTCCCGCGGTATTAAATATTATACCGAAGTCACGCATAAGAAGCGTTCCGTTCTTGAAGTTGATTATTGCCTTTTTCGCTTTTCCGTCAGCACCAAGGCAATCATCAACCCCTATATTACCTAGACTTGTTCTTCCCGTTAGTGTATAGCCGTTAAGATCGACCGTAACGGTACCGCCGATATCGGATACGTTCTCGGGATAATCTCCGCCTGTATAGTTTCCGCGGAGCAAGATCACAACGTCATCTGTTACACCCGAAGAAGCATTGGTGAGATCCTTGGCTCTCGTGATTGCTGTGGATACAGTTGTCTTAACACTGTCAAAGACGTATTTTTCATCGGTCTTTTTGAAAATAGCAAAATAGTTGGAGGCCGCAGTATACTCTGTGGGAATAAATCCGTATTTCGTCTGCTCGCCTTCAACAGACGATACCTTTTTGACAACTGCCTCACCTATCATCTGCTGAGTCAGAGAGTCGAAATGCCATCCATCCTGCTGTGTAGGCAAGGTCTGCGCGCCGCTTACAGGGTCAAGAAGGTCGCTTCGCATATCAAGCATAAATACGTTTTCAATTCCCTTTGCCGCAACCGCATCCTGAGCAGACTGAACAGCAGCAAGATTTGTTGGAGACGAATGAGCAACGTCGGGATTTCTGTAAATTCTACCGTATACAAAAGGTACGGCGGAACAATCATTGCCCGTTATTTCGGAAATATCGGCTCGCATATCGCTGATAAGCGTCGTAAGCAGTTCGTTGTATGCCGAGGAGGATGCGGAGCCAAACGTATCCGCCTCTCCTTGCATATAGTAGATTCCACGGATAACGGGAGTATATCCCGACGCTTTCAGAAGAGAAAGACCGTCAGCAACCTTCTTCATAAAGCTGAGATAAAGGTCGCCCGTTCTGTTTCCCAGTGTATCTACGGAATGGGCTTCAATATACGAAGGCGGAGTCCACGTACCATAGTTTATAGACTCATTACTCGTCGTATTATTGTAAAGCGACGTATTACCGTAAGCAAGCTTTATAATAGCACTCGTTTTGCCTTTTCCGGAAAGTGCTGTCGTAAGACCTATCTCGGGACCCGAAGATGAAGTTGTATGCCCCTGACCGAAACCGGCGGGAACAAAGCTGTCGTTTTTGTTTCCGTAGAACCATACATCATCCGCTTTATTCGTCAAAAGCTCTTTGTATGAAGCATAAGCTTCATCTGTTGGATAGTTGGAATTATCAGCCTGACCTATCGCGTTCGACTGACCTGCTATGAGCCAGACGTCTATTTCCTTTCCATCCGTTACCGTCGGCAATTCGCTTTCAGCCGCAGAGGCAGAAAACGCCACGCATATACCTACCGCGGCAAGCAATGAAAAAGCTATAATAAGTGATAATACCTTTTTTGCTTTCATAACTGTTCCTCACAATTGTGTTTTTGATATATTAGTGCCGATTTAAATATATCATATTTATAAAATACTTTCAACAAAGATTTTTATTTTTATTAGTAGTAGCTAAATATTTTTGTGAATTTTGCCAATTTTTACAAAACAATCTTATAAAGTGATAAAAGCACCCGTTGAGTATCGTCACAATTCAACGGATGCTTTTTTATCTATTCAGATAATTTTTAAATTAATTAGTCGTCGCTGTCACGGTAATTTTTATTACAGATACCGACAATTGCTTCAAACGCGCCGAACAGAACGCCGGCAATCGGCCAAACTATCCAGGTGTTACCCCAATCGCCGGATATAAAGCTCCAGCCGAAATACACTGCCACAGCTATCGCCCAATATGCGGAATCTATCGATTCCTTGAGTTTATTCTTTTCTCTTTTGCCTCCCGCGAACTCTCCCTCACAAAGAAGCCTGTCGAATCCACCGCTTCTTACACCGGAGAATATATAAAGTGCAACCGCAATACCTACAACGAACAGTGCTACACCAACCATAATAACGGTAAGAAGCTCTTTTCCGAGTATTCCGCATACGACGATTGGCAATGCGGCAAGTATGCAAAGCACGGTAGCTATAACGTTTAACTTGATGTATAAAGGTCTTGACGCCCTTTTCTTCTCGCGTATAGCACCCTCGACACCGTATTCTCTGTCAAACGGAGCAGAAAGATATGTAAAAGGTTCTCCAAGATAGCCCGCGAAAACAAATCCTGCAACCGCTATAGCTACAAATCCAAAGAGAGTCAGAAGTCCCAAAAGGACCGCGGTAGTCGAATTGAGAGAGCCATACTCCGATACTCCGGACAGGATTATGAGAGTTATCGGTGAAATTATACATAAGAACGTGGACAACGCAATAATAAGAGATGAACGTTTCTTGTGCTCAACGTAAGCATTTGCCTCCTCGAGCGATATATTTTTAACAGTGGGAACATCCACGCCCGAAAATTCCTCTTCCTCGATATCATCCTTTAATAAATAATCGGTAGTTACGCCAAATAACTCTGACATCTGAATTATTTTATCAAGGTCCGGTATAGACTGAGCGCCTTCCCATTTAGATACCGATTGCCGCGAAACGTTTATCTTCTCGGCAAGCTCTTCTTGCGACATACCGTTCTTTTTTCTGAGTTTAATTATTTTGTCAGCTAAAATCATTTTGATCACCCTTGTATTTATGATAGAAACAGATACCCGTGCGCATTTCCGTTCCTTCGATTGCATTATACTATCAAATGCATAATCTTGCAACAAAGCGAGCTTTGCAATTTGTCAATCAACGGTTGCTTTTCGCGCTTTTCGCGGTTGCGCCGCGTAAACACTGCTATCCGTGTGTGATTTCGGCAAAATTTAAAATCCGTAGTTATCTGCTATGGCATAGGATATAATCAAGATCGTCCGCAAGAACAAAACTTGATTCTCTCGACTTTGCAGCAAGAGCCGCGCGTATATTATCCTTTGAATTGGTTTTCGTAAAGCTCGCTCTGATTTCATCAATTCCACCCGAGATATAAGCTTTACTTGACTTGATCTTTTCTATCGCGCGTTCGTTTTCTTCCGCGATGACCTTTTCGAGTCTAACAAAGGACACATCGAGCTCTGCGGAAAGCTCCGTAATATCTTCTTCAAGGTAAGAGGATAAATTCTCATGAGCGGCATTCACCGCCTCTTCGAGTCTGCCAAGCGCTTTTTTGTTATCAACCGTTATGAGCGCCGCTGTTACACTCTCACTTTTCCCGCTTCTTATAAGTTCGATTATAAGGTCCAGCGCGCGGTAATAAGACTGACCAATAATACCTTCAAAGTTACGTAAAAGAGCAGTATGCAACGCCTCTCCCATAGGAACAGAAAGCGATACGGCATCGGCACGGGACAGTCCATACTCATTCTTTTTCTCTCCGAGTCCGCGATTTTCACCCTCAACAAGCTTTGCGCCCCTCTCACTCTCCGATATCCAAGTCTTTGAATCAATCATAAGCTGCTTTGCATTCTTCATCTTTCGCCTCAATGGCTTAAGCTTCCTATTTATCAAAAGAGCGCGGATAAGCTCAATAAATGCAAGCACCAACGATGCGCCAAGCAAAATATCAAAGAGGAGCACGTAAGCCGAGTCGGGCTTTCTTATGTAGTAAAGATATCCCGCAATAGCTAAAAGACATACGGTAAATATCGAATGCACCCAAAGCGGAAAGCTTTTTTTATCGTATTCGCGTTTTGCCTTGTTATAATCGTGCTTTGCGCTTTTAAGCGTCTTTTTGCTTGAATCAACAATGGCGTTATAGTTTATTATCTCGGCGGTGTTATCCTCCATTTTTACGGTAACACCACGAAGTCTATCGTCTTCGCTCTTAAGCTTCCCGCTTTCTTGCGAAAGCACGGAAATACCGCCTCTCAGGCAATACAGTTCAGCTAACAATTCTTTTCTGTTTTCTTCCATTTTCGCTCCATATGTAAATAATTATTTTAATTTTCCTTCATGAATTCTCGGTTTTTGATTTTTTCGACAAATTTATCAATCTGATGCTGCGTCTTTATCACGGTCACTTTATCGGCATATCTTTTGGCTATATCCTCAAATCGGCTACGCCTTTTTTTACGTCGTCCGGTGAAAAGAAGCCAACTTATAAATTCTCGGTCAAACTTCTCTTCGCACCCCTCCGTCATATCCGGGCGGCTCTTGTTCTTGTATTTTTTATAACGCCGATATGCTCTAAAGAAGCAGGTTAACCTTCCAAGACGGAGATAGATAATATGATCAGCTATTTCCATTCTGCGCTCAAAGTGGACTTTATTGTAATTTCCGTCAATGACCCAACTATCGTTATTGCAAATAAAGCTATCGACAATCTCAAGCTCGCTCTCCCTTTCCCGCTCTTTCCACTGCGGGAGATGATGAACGGTATCGAGATGCAAAACGGGAATATTATATTCTTCGGAGATGATTTTCGCGAGCGTGGACTTGCCCGAGCCGCTGAAACCTATTATCGCAATCTTCATATTTTTCCTGCCTAGCTCTTATTTACTGACTTTCCTTCTTTATTTAGTTATAATATTTTAACATATTTATCTTTTATAATCAAGTTATTTTACCGTGTTTTATTAAGAAAATAAAAAATGATACGGTCGAAAAACACTTTCAAAACGCGCATCACAAATTAATTATATCATATTTCATCTTAGTTGTAAAGAGTTTTTTGGTTAAAGTCACTAACTTCTACGTTTTATACAAAAAAATATTGTTAAGTTTTAATAATTTGCCTATTGAAAAATGCATTTCAAGTATGTTATACTATAGACACAGAGAGGAAGGTACAGTCCAATGAAAACTTAAATCTCAAATTCTTTGATGTGAAGGCAAATTGATTAAGATTCAAGTGAACAAAAACACGGCGGTGCTACGCATTATATAGATCGGCTGACTAAGAATATCTCATCTTTCTCCGAATAAGATTTTTTGCGAGTAAGAGTCTTATTGATAAATGGATAAAGAACAGTTATTCCGAATCATCCTGTAAACCAATATAACTTAAGTTCACAGAATCCCAAAACGATAGTCTTCAACTAAGAATCAAAAAAATCGCCCGTTCTGAGTACACAGAAAATTCAGCTATCTCGCTTAGAGAGTACGTATTAAAAGATTAAGATGATGTAAAGATGCGACGGGTAGACCGCAGAAAGGCAGGATAATCAAATGATGTTAGATAATAAGAACGACCAGAAGTGACCCTTGGTTGCGTGTAAAGAAATGCAATCAAGGGTCACTTCTATTTTACAAATTATTATTGAGTGTATTATGCGCAGATTGTACTCTGCCTCGAGATACTCTCTTTTTTTATTTTTGTTATATTAATTTACGATTAAGCTTTTCAAGCAGTTCCGAAAGCGGAATAATCAAAAATCCCGCAACAAAATTACCGATACCGTGAAGCACATCAAACGTAAATCCCGCAGCTATCCATGCAAGCGTCTGCTTAAAATCAAATCCGAACATAAGTGCCTGGGCGGGAGCGTAGAGTATTCCGAACGAAAATCCGTGCAAGCTACAAATTATCGGATATACGATAACCGCTATTTTTTTGGGAATATTCTTTGGAATGAGCATCGTTACCGCCCACAGAACAGCCCATACGTATAAATACGGTACCCACCACGTGGCAAAGCCCGCATACAATCCGTTAACAAAAACGTACAGATAGATCGGTATCAATGCTTTTTTTCGAAAAACAACGGTATATACCATCGTGAACATTCCGAGCAGGTGAATGTTAGGCAATACTTCCATTATCAATTTTGAGCAAAACATCAATGCGGCAAGCATAGCGAAAATACACATTTCGCGTACTTTTTTCGAATTGCTCTTAATATCATTCATTTTTTATCCCTCACAGACAAGCTCGTAATGCTCGCCGTCGGCTATCGGTGTTGTATCAACACCTGTTACCGAATACTCGCCGTTCTTATAAAGCGCCCAATAGGTTTTATCAACGTCATAATCAGCGGTAATGCCGTTGACCTTTTTAACGTAGAGTCCAAACGCTCCCTCTTCCCCCTCGAGAAGATTATGCTCCATAAGCGCGTCGCCAAGCATCTCCTTATCTGTATGCAACGTAAACGTTATAGAATTATCCTCTACCTTCACTTCTACGAGGACTGTCTTTTTGCCTTCGCCAAGCTCGGTATCCTTTCGATAAACCGCATCTTCCCAACGTCCCGCCTTGTCAACGGTGTTTCCTAAGATATACTTGTCAATAAGCTCGCAGCCCGCAAGCGAAAGCATAAGCGTGAATAAAAGTAATGCTACTGTTAAAATTTTTACTGTTTTTTTCATTGTTTTCTCTTCCTTTGTGTTTTTTTCACAAAGATAAAATAAAAGCACCCTTCGTGAGGGTGCTTAGATTAACTAAACAAAGCGAAAAGGGATACCCTGCCGTATCCTTTTTCAGCATCTCCCCACTTGCCCAAGAGACCTTTATGCGTCACCGCCCGATAAGCATTCCGACTTGACCTTTTATAAAAAGGAGATACGGTAATGGCTGTTGCTGCAGATTCTCACTGCAATTTCCTTATCCCCGAACAGTACCGTCACGCAGTACGTCCGACAACGGAGAATTCTCCGATGAGCTGTGTTTATTTTTGTGTAACAATATGATATCACCGAAAGTGAAAAAAGTCAAGAGTAAATCAGAATTTTAAAGCAATACTCCTACGAACAGTAAAAGCAAATTATACTCAATGCGCCTTTATGACGAAATAATCAAGATCGTCGTGAGCGCCTGTCTTATACATAAACTCGATAATATCCGAGTCCAGCGACAGAAGCTGATTTGGTATTTCCCCATCTGCAACGAGCGTTGGAACTCGTTCGATATAGTATTCAAGCGCATACTTTTTCTTCATTTCGACAAGTATTTCCTCTTTACCGAAAAGATCCTTCAAGGATTTTCTTAGCATAGCGTTTATATCTATATCAAACTCATAGTTTTCTCCGATGTGTAGCGTTACGTCGGTGCCGTAATTTTTTGTATACTCGTAATCGAGCGAAAGGCGCTCGCAAAAATCCTTAAGATCAAAGGGTTTATTTCCGATATATACGCAGAAATAAGTCAAGCAGGTCGGTATCATACTCTTACTCCTCTAGCAGATAAATAACATATCAAACGCATATCCATTCTACACGCTCGCTCTCATAGCGCTCGGGTATCTCGAGCCTTGAGAGCATTTTTTCTATTCTTGCCACGGGGACAACTCTCGCTCTGTTGCAATTACGCGTAAGTCCCTCTTCCCATTTTGTTTCAAGAAATACAGTTCTGACCGATGCGCCGTAATCCTCAAAAAGTGACACGAGCTTTGACCTGAGGTCATATACCGTGCTGGTTGCGTTCCAAACGAAGGGTCGCTTTTTGCGCAAATACTCGCGAGCCATTTCAATACCTATCGCCGCAACCTCTCCCTGAGGTCCGACGGGGGAAATATTATACTTAGCTCGTATTTCATCAAGCGATATCATAGGAATATCGGGTAGATTTTTTTCTATCCAAGTATCCTTTCCCGTACCGGGTAAGCCCGCCATAAGGACGACCTCGAAGTCGCTCCCCTTATAAAGATCGTCATCGCGCCACTTAGTCTTACCGAGAAAATATGCTCTTTCGGTATATGGCGTGCTAAATTTATGCGGCTTATCACATACGCCGAGCTCCTCTGCGAGTATTCTGCAATACTCCGTTCTCTCGAGGTAATCATCGGTGCTCGTTCCAACACGGCCAATAGCGTCTGCCATCTCAAGCACACAAAGCTTTCTTATTGAAAAATCGGAAGTGAGTTCCCCGTTTGCAGCAATTTTTAACAATTTCAGCTCCGCATCGGGACTCTTGATTGCAAACGGTGGGAAGGAATGATATCTTATAATTCCGCAAACAGCCTCACGCAATGAGCGCGCATCGTCATTTCCCGACATTCCAAGCTCACGGAACATAAATTCACGCGCCATTCTCGCGCCCGTTGCGGCGTGGTGCGGTGAGGTAATCCTACCGCCCTCACGTCGCGTGCATCTTATCTTTCCAATATCGTGAAGCAAGGCTGATAAAAACAACACGGTCCTGTCCCTTTCATCACTTTCACGGTAGATTGGCAGACCTATCATAGCTTCGGTGACAAGCTTCGTATGATTGTATACGTTACCTTCGCCGTGGTACTCGGGCTCCTGCTCGGTCGCCTTCATATCCGAAAACAGGTCGCAAAGCGCACTTTCCCAAAGCAAGTCCCAATTTACCGTGCCACCCGCCGTGGGAACTGCACTTAGTATTTGTTTAAATTTATCTTCGGTTCTCATTTGTTTCACCGCCTAATCGCAAATTAAGCCTTTTGCCTCAGCTGATTGGGAATTATCGGTCTTGACTGCCAATGAGTTTGAGAATCAAATACGCACTGAAGAAAAGCGGCTCTGACAAACTTAAGTCTTTCTTTGACCACTCCGTCCTCCTCAAGCTTTATATATAGACCTTCCATAAGCTTCGATGGCTCGGTTTCAGAAAGAGCTTTTTCTACGTCAAGTCCATCTCTTTCCGCAAGTTTTCTTAACACGTCCCGAGCGTTATCGGTTATATAATTCGAGTCACCGATAAGAGATAGAATACTTTTTTTATCTCTGAAAATGCCCGAAGCGAGAACGGGAACGCTTGACACTATACCCATTTTTTCAGTAAAGGTACGCCTTGTCGGAGTGTCGAGAAACACCTTTTCAACTCTATCAAAAATATCGAATTCCATAAAGTAATCCGGTAAAGCATCGTAGAATATCGTATGCTTTGCGTACATCCACTCGCCGTACATTATGTATCTGTCACCAAGCACGTCAAAAAAGATATCCTTATTGATATTTGCCCACTGCTTAAACAGATTGTAATGGCGCTCCTTGTGACCGCCGTAGAGGTAATGACCTCTGCTCTGCAAAAGAAGATTTCCCTCTCCGTCAAATGAAATCGCCGTATTGGCTCCGTCAATTTTTTCTTCTATAACTATATTTCTTCCAAATATCGCAGAGAACGGAACCTGACTTAAGTCCTCATCTCCCGCCTGAAGTCTTGATCCTTCGAGATGACGGGTTCTGGGATATTTGATAATACTGTAATCCATTATTTATCACCGTCTTTCATATGTGTTCATGCAAGAAATATTATTCTTCTTGCGTTATTCTATTAATAAAATTCGAATAATGTAAACTTTATATCACATTTTGTTTGTTTTTTGCCTCCTTTTCTCTTTTTATATTTTTGCTATCATAAATAAATGCCCCGGAACCCCGTCAAAGCTAAGCTTGCTTACACCACAACAACTGAAGTATGCGGTAAGCTTTTCTTTGGTTAAAAGATGAATATGCTCGGGGTTGTCATCTTCCTGCGACGGGACAGTTACCACAACAAATTTCCGCGCTATTTTTACAGCTGAAGCTATCGCGGATTTTACGTCGGGGATATGCTCAAGCACCTCAAGCATAGTTACCACGTCAAACGATTTATCCGCAAAAGGTTTATCACATATGCTTGCTCTCTTTACCGAAAGACGCTCTACACCGCCACACTTAATATCGGAAAGCAAATTTATACGCTTATCGAGTATATCAATGCTCGTTACCTCGGAGTTTGGAAACTCATCTAAAAACGGCAAGAGGAAAACTCCCCTTCCGCTTCCTACGTCAAGGAGATTCTCGAAGTATATTCCCTTCAAAAATCCCAGCACTTTATTGACACGGGGTAGCATTCGATCGCTTCTTTTAAAGTGATAAAGCTTTATTCCCAGCTTTTTACTCAGCTCGATTATTTTTTCGCATTCTTCGCGAGTCAAAAGAGAAAGCTCACGGTCGAGAAGATCGCTCTCAATAAGATTAGCTAATCCTTGCCTTTTGATATTTCCTCTGACGGCTGCGGTAGCGTATTGTAAATGATATCTCTCGTCCATAATCTTTCCCTCCTCTCTCAGAATAATCACTTCCTTTGGACTTTTACATTATATCACTATTTTACAATATTTACAATACCGCAAATTATACGTTTTTTTATATAATGAGCAAAATTTGATATTAAAAGCGTTTTTTTGTTTTTTATTTGATATTGTTTAGAACCTATTAATGGATTATTTCTTTCGTTTGTTTTTCTTTTAATTCTTTAAAATATTAAAAATCAATTGACTTTTTTATAAATAGGTATTATAATTTAGAAAAAACATGAGGTGCAATATGAATCTTGGAAATATAATGATATTCGGTGACAGTTATTCTACGTATGAGGGTCATATTCCCTCGGGGTATGCAGTTTATTACTCGGGTCACAGAGAAAATCAGCCCGACGTTTATGACGTTAATAATACCTGGTGGAAAAGGCTCATTGACTCTACCGACTCAACGCTTATACAAAACAACAGTTGGTCAGGCTCAACGATAGGATATACAGGTTACAACAATTCGGACTGCTCGCATAGCTCCTCGTTCATTTACAGATTTGAAAAGCTGCTTGCCGAGGGATTTTTTGATAAAAACAAGATAGATACCCTATTTGTTTTCGGAGGTACTAACGACAGCTGGTCAAATGCACCGCTCGGTGAATTCCGCGATGAGAAAATCGCAGAGAGTGATCTCTTCTCGGTTCTTCCCGCTATCAGCCACTTTGCAAAGCGTCTTTCGGAGAATCTCCCCGACACAAGAATAATATTCATAGGCAATTGCGATATCAAATCCGAGATAACCGATGCAATTAGATGCGCGTGCGAGCGCGAAGGCTTCGTATACGTTGCCTTAGCCGGCGTTGAAAAGGTAAACGGTCATCCAACGGAGCTCGGCATGGCTGAGATCTGCGATCAAGTTCTTCGCGGTATTGAAATAAAATAATTTTAATAATATAAAAGCAGAGCATCCCAACGAGGAACGAATTCCTTGCCGGTTTGCTCTGCTTTTAATTTATTATTGAAATTATATTTATCATCTCATTACGTGCCGTTTTTTGCCCATTTTCTTAAATAACGGGCGTCCTCATCGCGCCTTAGCTTGATTATATACGTTTTACCCGAATGAGTTTTGATTCTGACGGGAGTTATTATCAATTTCCTGCCCTCTAAATATCGCTCACCGACAGACGCGCTTTTTATATCACTTCTGTGAATTGCAAATCTTCCGGGATAGATCAGCCATTTTTCTGCGCAAAGCAACCATACGGAAAACTTATTTCCAAGCGTCTTTGCATTCGAATCATCAAGATATACTCCGTATTTTCGCTCTTGCGAATTAACCGATTTTAAAAACTTTATTATTCTGTAACCATAGTATATGAAGAAAGCGAAAAGCGATACCGTTACCGCTACTACAGAAAGGGTTAAATCAAGCTTCGTCCCGCCTCTATCCGCCATAAATATGATAGCCGAGCCAATAGCGATAATTATCAAAAACACAGGCAAAGCCTGAAAAGCAACGTATATAAGAGTGTATTTATTTTTTAATTTTCTCATAAGACTTTTTTACTGCTTTACGTAAGTCCCAAATACCCAGAACGAATCCTCGATTTCCGTTGGGCTGTATTCATGATGATACAATCCGTCAACAACTATATCGTTAGAGTCAGTGTCAAAATTGCCCCTTAAATAGAAGTCCGGAGGATAATTCAGACTGAACGTTGTATCGTAATCCTTTTTGTCAGACTCTCTTACCTTTTCATAGATATCATGCTCTATATACAGATATATAGTTTTTCTATCCTGCGCGATATTAAATACGCCCTCGACGACTGCATCTCCGTTAGTATAACTGAAAAGCAGATAGCTTCTGTTTATTACGGGGATAACTGTAAGACTTTGACCGCTCTCGTTAACGTAAGTACCCTCGGGTATGCGGTACGTGCCGTCATCAAACAAGTTTTTGGAATAGTTTTTATAGTTTTTGCCTTCCAAAATATAAGTTCCTAATCTATAAGGCATTTCGCTGATGCGGTAAATATGGGTATATACCGTTCCGTCTGTCACGCCGAGATCCTCTTCCTCATATATAACGGTGAATTGAGAAAAATCCATTTCAAAATTCTCAACGTAACAGTTTAGCCAATCCTCTTTTTCCTTATCTGAGCGAGTTAAGTTGAAGGATAACGGAATAGAAGCATCGTCTGCCGCGTTATAATTAGCTCTGAACTTTCCGTTAAATTTCAACGCTCCGTCCTCGTAATAGCCGAAGGTCATAGCCCCCTCAGAGCCGTCAAACTCAAAATACGTATCAGTGTCATCCAAAAGCTGCCATTTTCCTGTCGAGGATTCCATTTTATCCTTAAAATCCGTTCGCTCCGAATCCTTTCCAAAAAGTGACTCGCAGCTCGTCAAAAAGGCAGAAAAAAGAACTAGTATCAAAAGAATTGCTATAGCTTTAATTTTCCTTTTTGTCATAGTAATATAACCTCCCAGTTGATTTAATTATGATTTAACTATACTTACAAAACACAGAATTGGCACAAATAATTGTATCCTATTCTGCGTTCTTATTTGGCTATAAACTGTAATTTTGATACAAACGCCCTTTTTGTGGTTATGGGGAAAAGTGATTTTAGAGGGCGTTATGCATCACATTCTCCCAATAAATCCGGATTTAAAACTTTAAGTATAGTAGCATATCCCACAATTTTTGCACCTTCTTGGATATTGATTTTCTTACCCACCCATAGACAATGTGGGTAAGCTTCAGGAGTGATAAAGGTGATTGTACCTTTTGCCGTGCCATTAGGAGCCACGGTTTGAACATTATAATAGTGATGGACACCGGTTGTCAAATAATCGCCTGTTACCAAATGCATAGGGCGATAGCCATCTGCGGCAGGATTCTTTCTTGTCCCGACAAATTCAAACATAACTTCAACATCCGGTTCTCGATTAAAAATTGTTATTTCCATACAATCACCGCCTTTCTGAAATTATTATACCACAATAAAACAAAAACCGCAATCCCTTTGTATCGGAATTGCGGTTTTTGTTTGGCGGAGAAGAAAGGATTTGAACCTTCGCGCCGGTTACCCGACCTACACCCTTAGCAGGGGCGCCTCTTCACCACTTGAGTACTTCTCCTTACCAAAAACAGATCGGGCTAAGTTAATCTGCCCGACTATTATATCAAGTTTTTTGGTGTTTGTCAATACTTTTATTGCAAAATCTCAGTAAAAATCAAAATCTTTTTCATCACTTTAGTTTTTTTGCTTTTTTGTTATTGACAAACACTGTATTTTATGATAAAATCTCAATGTTGCAAATTTGCAATTCAATACGCGGACGTGGCGGAATTGGCAGACGCGCTGGTTTCAGGTTCCAGTGAAGCAATTCATGTGGGTTCAAGTCCCGTCGTCCGCACCATAAAGATACGCAGAATAGGATACAAGGAATTGTGCCTATTCTGCGTTTTTTATTGCTTTTTAGGGGTATTTTTGCCCTTTCAAGGCATAAAAACCATATTTTTGATAGAAGAAGCACATCTTCCGAGAGTTTTTGCGCTTTCGGTGGATGGTTTTTTTGTTTCCATTAAAACTATGGGTAATCGTTAAAGCTATGGTATTCGTTAAAATTATACTCTACAATTATATTCTACAAACGATAAAAGTATTGCAACAATCGCACAAGTATGATATAATTGTTATTAACAAAAAAATTGCCGAAGGTGAAGCGAATGAAACGAACAATATCTCTTTTGTTAATCTTGATTTTTTTATTTGGATTATCGAGTTGCATTTTTAATAGAGAAAATCCTTATCCGTATCGTGGTGAAGATAAAGAATTGTATACTGCAGCAATTTACAGCATTCCTGACGCTGAAGGCTATATGCATCATGGCGAAGGAGCGTATAATTCGGACATTTATATTTGGGAACAAGATGATTATGGTAGAAAGTTATTCTCTTACTGTGAAGACTACGGTAATCAAATTTTTGCATTGGTTATTTCTCAAGCCTCTGATGAAACCGACGTATATTTTTATCCGGATATAAATTACGCCTTAACCTATATAGATTCTGAATGTTTGTATGAAGGAGCAACAGACGATCATTTAAGGAATAAAACAGAAGAGTTTTATATGGAAAGCAAGGATGAATTAAAAGAAAAAAACGATTGGAACAAACCGATCGATAAAAATAAATGCGTTTCCTATCCAATTACA
>JAFQPR010000012.1 GCA_017411605.1 Clostridia bacterium
CAAGAAAAGCACTTGCATAAAGCAGGTGCTTTTTGTTTTAAAGGAGCGATAAGGGGCGTCGAACACCGCCAAAAGCCTGCGGCTTTGGTTCGAGACCTGACCACTTCCGTGTCGCGTGCCATCGCCTGCGTATACTCGGCTTGCCCCGCTTGCGTCCGTGGGACTTCGCTATATTTAAGAGAAAGCGAAGATTGATTTTTTACGACCTCTGTGTTATAATAGTGATGAGAACTAAATTCAATTCATTTAAAAAATCGAAACTTAAATAATGTAGCTCTAGATAAACAAAGAATTGGCAAAGGGAGGATTTTTTATGAAAAAAATATTAACAATGGTCATTTTGTTATTGTTTTGTTTTTCACTTACTTCTTGTTCAGCTATTGAAGCTCTAAAATACTCTATATCGGGAGAAATTATTGACCCTGCAGATGGTTTTTCTCGCAGTGGAGAAGGCGTACTTATATACCAAAATAACAAGTATATCTTGGTCCAAGAGCTTAACGGAGATTGTGAAATCGACATAACCGAACAAGACATTTTGCTTGGTCAAACGGGTAACTTCCCCTTTTTTCCAAATAGTTATTATTATATAAACACAGAGGAAAACCCAAGCTTTATAATAGGTGGCACCGGTGGAGCTATGATAGGATCATTTGTTTATTTGAGAGAGGATCTATATAAAAACGGTATTGTATATAAAATAAATGATTCTTTCGAATTTGAATTTACATTATCTTTTATTGAAACAGATAAGGCAGACTATGATCATCATATTGCACGAGAGAAATATTCTAAAAAAGCAACAGTTGATTTTTATGTAAAGGATATTCCAATTATACTTGCTCACAAAAGTTTATATTTGATAGATAATATATGGTATTGCGTTGAATCCGATGTAGCGTATCAACTTTCTGATGAATTTGTGTGTCGGTTAATAGAAGAAGGAATAATAAATTAAGATTATTGAGATATGAGTTTGTCGGAACCGGGACTAAAGCTATTAGTGGGTGCTGTTAATCAACTATCAATTTGTCGAGTAATATAGAAATGCCAAAGTTAAAAGCTCCCTTTGCGTGAAGGGAGCTTTTTTATTGTGTCAATTTACATAGTCGGCTTTGTAGAAGCGATATCTATGATTTCTTGACAAAAGATACAGAAAGTAGTATAATAAACCAAACGACAGGTCGGTATAGTCTACTTGTATACCGAAAACAAAAGTGTGATAGATTGAACGGTGAGAAAATGAAAAAGATACAGATTCCTTTTCTTGTAGTAATTGCTTGTATAATAATGGGTATTGTAGATGCGGTAATTCAACCGGGATATGCTATTAAATCTGCAATTAAAATGGTTTTATTCTTGTTGATACCTATTACATACAGTTTGATAAATAAAGAATGTAATATCAAAGGATTGTTCAAACCCGACAAGAAGGGACTTTTGTTTGCTTTCGCAATTGGCATAGGGGTGTACGTAACGGTTCTCGGAGCATATCTTATATTCAGAAACGTTTTCGATTTTTCCGCTCTTACGGGAAGTCTCACCGAAACTACGGGTGTAAATAAATCTAATTTCCTTTGGGTAGCTCTCTATATATCATTTGCAAATTCATTGCTTGAGGAGTTCTTTTTCAGAGGCTTTGCTTTTATAAATCTGAAGAAAATCACAACGAGAAAAATTGCATACGTATTCAGCAGTCTTACTTTTGCGCTGTATCATATTGCAATGATGATAGGATGGTTTGGGTGGCCTGTCGTTTTGATTTCACTTGTTGGATTATTTGCCGGCGGTATGATATTTAATAAATTTGATGAAAAAAGCGAGACCGTTTATTTGTCCTGGCTTATTCATATGTTTGCAAACTTCGCAACGAATACGATAGGATTTATACTTTTTGCAACTTGAATTTTTGATATCAAATTAACAAGGAGATGACTATGTACGACCTTGAAAAGCTATCGTGGATAATTGCCTCAAAGCGAAAAAGGTTTAAGATATTATTGGCTTTATATATATGTTTAGTAATAATTGGCGCAGTTCTTTTCTTCATAGGAGAAATGAACGTAGTGTTTTGCGGCATTATTATCGCAATAATCGCGGTGGCTTTGATTTTTAAGCTCGTCCGCTCTTACTCTCCCTCTGTTTTGTTTTCCTCAGAGAAGCGTGGAATTCTCGTAAAAGAGCACGAATACGTTGCTACAGTAAAAAGAGGTTTATCGGGAAGAGCTACAGTGGCTAAACGAACTGCGGGGACTCATTCCTCCTCGGGGAATGCCAAAAGCCGCCGTCCGCACGTGCGCTCAGCTTACATATACGTTCGGGATGGGAACGAAAACGTTCTCATTTTTGACGGACTAACCTCACTGCATACGGATATTTATGAAATAGGTGACGAGGTATTGCGTCCTGCGGGTGCGAGATACCCGATAATAGTAGCGGCAAAAGATAACCGCAAAATAGAAAAGCAACCGTGCCCTCTCTGCGGTAGAATAAACGAAATGAATAAAAGCGAATGCGTAGC
Source organism: Clostridia bacterium (assembly GCA_017411605.1). Classification (GTDB taxonomy): domain Bacteria; phylum Bacillota; class Clostridia; order Oscillospirales; family CAG-272; genus UBA1740. The sequence goes on from JAFQPR010000012.1 coordinate 2,522, forward strand.
ATGTGGATTATCTATAAATAAAATAACCGAATAAAAAAGTAAAAGCGGAAGCTCTCTGTAATATTGAGACTTCCGCTTTCTGCTATATAGTTAATAATTAGTATTTTTATTTTATAGTATATCCCGCAACCGTAAAATCTTCCGTATCGGCATTTTTTGCTTTGCGGAACGATACCGTGCGTACTTCTCCGGGCAAAAGAGAGAAATAGTTGTCATCAAAAATATATTCTCCTTCGAATTCAACTGCGTGAACGTAAGAATCTGCGGTAACTGTGATCTCGCCATCCGTGCGCGATATGACTTTTACAGCTTTTGTGGGGATGATGGGAAGGGGGCCGTTTTTATAGAAAGATCGGTCTATGCAACGCTCACCGTCAAATGCTTCGCAAATGATTATCGCATCGGACGGCACGGAATTGATAGGGAACGAAAGCACCTTGCGTGAGCTGAGTCTGTCAGCGGTGCATATAGCGTTCTTTATTTTATGCAAGATTCCGTTATCTATATAAGAAACAGAAACGTTGACTGACTTTTTATTCAAGGTGTCATTACAGAGATAAATCTCGTATTCATTATGCTTGTCAATCGACGTTATGATATTGCCGGCGGAGCGCTTGAAGCTGTAATACGATGCTTTCGGTAAACAGTAGTAGTCCACGAATGCCCATCCGCTTGAAGCGGGCCAGCAATCGTTCCACATCCAATAAATTATTCCGTTTGAGAAGCCTCTGTTTCGACGGATGTTTTCGAGTGTTATTCTCACCCATTCGTATTGAACGTACTTCATTTTGAAGTAGCGGTCTTTTCCGTCTTCAAACCCGCCAAGCACCTTTTCCGTAAACTGAAGAAGAACGTGAAATAGTGAGAAGGGGAGCGCGGGGTTGCTTTTTGTGTGATAGTTCCACATATCGTCATTGTAATATATGTCATCCTCGGTCATAAACTTTAGAAGAGAGGAAAGGCAAACGGCTCCTGTTGTTGGATCTTCAGCGATAAATCTTGCGAGATACTGAGAAAAATGCTCCTTGTAGTCCTTCATATCCTCGTTGAGAATGTAAGGGAATATTGAACATCCGAGATATTGAGTGTTGTGAGTTGTACCCTTGGTTTTTGAAGCGTACGGCGTGCCGCCGTAGGGGCTCGAGAGAAGGAGTCTTCTCGAGTGGTCAAGCTGTTTAAGGGTGGGATATATTCCTTTGTGGATTGCCGTTCTTCCGTGGTAATCCGCGGCGCTGTCGTAACCCTCGACCGCGTTCTCGTTATCTCCCGACCACCATACGAGAGAGGGATGGTTTCTGAGCTCGCGAGCGGCAAATTCTGCTTCTTTCTTTAGCTTTTCTATAAAATCATCTTCGTTTTCGGGGTAGATTCCGCAAGCCATGAGAAAGTCCTGCGTTACGAGGATACCCAGCCTGTCGCATTCGTTGTAAAAGTGCTGTTTCTCAAAAATTCCGCCACCCCATACGCGTATCATATTGACGCCTGCTTCTTTGGCAAGCTCGAGGAGCGTTGTGATTTTTTCGTCTGTTTCTGCAGAAGGGAAAGGCTCTGAGGGGACCCAGTTTGCGCCCTTACACATTATTGGAATATCATTTACAAGAAGTGTAAATCCCGAAAAATCTTCGTTACGGTCATATCTCTTACCGCTGACAGAATCTTTTATTTCAAGGCATTTGTTGTAATACGGGCTGTCCTTTCCGTCCGGAAGCTCAAGTATTTTTGCCGTTCTGATTCCAAAGGTAAATTCTTTATCGCAGATAATTAGCTTGTATAGCGGTTGAGCTCCGTAGCCTATGGGATACCAAAGCTCTGCGTTGGGAATAGCAATGTATTCCTTGAGATAATCTTCTTTTCTGTAAAAGCGGTTAGAATATACGACCTCGCCGCGAGGAGAAACGATACGCATATCTGCGTATCCGCCGCATTCGTAATTTTCAAATTCCGCTTCCACTATGATTGACGCGCAGCCGTCCGATATGTGGTCCGTGTATATGTATGCGTCCTTAACGGAAAATTCATCTCCGCCTTCAAGATAAACGTCGCGCCAGATACCCATAGTAACAAATCTTGCCACCCAGTCCCATCCGTACGTACATTGAATACGTCTTGTACGCATTCTTTCTCTAGTAAAAGCTCCGCCGAGAAGCGGCAATCCCGCAACCCTTTTTGTGGGAGAGTAAAAGTGAACCGTGAGCGTGTTTTCACCTATGATTAGCGCATCGGTGGCGGCAAACGAGTGCTTGATAAACATATCGTCGGCGTAACCTATATGCTTTCCGTTGAGATATACATCTGCATATACGTCAAGACCCGAGAATACGAGCTTTGCATTTTTTGGTATCTGCTCAAGCTCGAAGCTTCTGGAATACTCGAAATCGCGGTTTTCTATCCATTGGCACTCGTCTGCTTTATTACGATAAAACAAATCTTTTGGGATTTTTTTACCCATAAGGTCTGTATGAACGCAGCCGGGAACGCAACCGTCAAAGGTAAAATCCACTTTACCGTCCTCGGTAAAGCACGTGCCACGCCAATTGCCGTTTAAAGAAATAGGTTTCATATATTGTTCCTTTCGGATAACAAGAAGGTATTTAATAGAATATTTTAATACAAATCAATTATATCAGTTTATCCCGAGCTTGTCAATCGACGGACAGTGGATTTCCGAGGGGGTAATAAAAAAACAGAGGAACAAGTAAAAGCTCTTGTGCCTCTGTTTTTTTATTCAAGTTAAGATTGAATTACCAAAACGAATTATCTCTGAATTCTTCCGGAGCCGTCTCCGCCTGCGAGCTTTTCAACCTCTGCGAGAGTTACCATGTTGTAGTCACCCTCGATAGAGTGCTTAAGAGCGGATGCAGCAACTGCGAACTCTACTGCGCCCTGAGCGGTCTTGCCACTCATAAGAGAGTAGATGAGACCACCGCCGAAGCTATCGCCGCCTCCTACGCGGTCGATAATGTGGAGATCGTACTTCTTGGAGAAGCAGTATTCGTTAGCTTTAACGTCGTAGAGCATAGCAGACCAGCCGTTATCGAATGCTGAACGGCTCTCACGAAGGGTGATAGCTACGTATTCGAAGCCAAATTTGTCAGCAAGCTGCTTAGCAACAGACTTGTATCCCTCGTGGTTGAGCTTACCGCCGTAGATATCGGTAGCCTCAGCCTCGATACCAAATACGTCTTTAGCGTCCTCCTCGTTGGAGATGCATACGTCAACGTACTGGCAAAGATCTGTCATGGCCGCGCGAGCCTGTTCTCTTGTCCAGAGCTTACCACGGTAGTTAAGGTCGCAGGAAATCTTGATGCCCTTCGCTTTTGCAGCCTTGCAAGCATCACGGCAAATTTCAACAACGTTTTCGCCAAGAGCGGGGGTGATACCGGTAAAGTGGAACCAATCAACACCCTCGAAAATCTTTTCCCAGTCGAAGTCTTCGCGTGAAGCCTTTGCGATCGCTGAATTAGCGCGGTCGTAAATGCATACGGAACCTCTCTGCGATGCGCCCTTTTCGTTGAAGTAGATACCTACTCTGTCACCGCCGCGAACGATCTTTGTGGTGTCAACACCGTAACGGCGAAGGCTATTTACAGCCGCCTGACCTATAGCGTGAGCGGGAAGCTTGGTAACATAAGCTGCATCCATACCGTAGTTTGCAAGAGAAACTGCTACGTTAGCCTCACCGCCGCCGAACGTGAATTCAACGTGGTCGCACTGAACGAATCTTTCGTAATTGTAAGGCTGGAGTCTGAGCATAAGCTCACCGAATGTTACAACTTTCATTTTGTTTTCCTTTCGAAATTTATAATTTTTTTGTTTTGAATTGCATATAGTGAAGTGTCAGACCTCTTGTCCCGAGGTTTATTTTGCCGAGAGCTCGTCAAGGCAGGATCTGCAAATGAGCTTTTCCTTGAATTCTACAAGGCCTTCGCCATTACCGCAGAAATGGCAGCCTGCATAGTATCTTCTGATACAGATGTTGTTATCCTGAGCGAAGATCTCAACGCTTGAGCCTTCGTGCATATCCATTTTGTTGCGCAATTCCTTGGGAATTACAATACGTCCGAGTTCGTCGATGTTGCGGACGATTCCGATTGATTTCATTGAATTTTTCTCCTTGCTATGTAAAAAACTTTTGCTGTCCGCAAGGCTTTGCGTTTGTTTTTCTTGCGGATTTAAAGAAAGTCTTTGCCAACCTTCTCCATTTAGCATTTTACCACAAAGCTGCCCGATTGTCAAGCACAAACAGGAATAAACCTCAATAAAAGACTATTTAACACAATTATATATATCAATTATATATAAGTAAAGGAGCGATAAATGATTTGTAATTTGAAAGAAGAGAAAACCGAGCGGCTCTTCAGAGTTCTTGATATACTACCGCTAAACTTAGTACGGGAGATACAGAGAATAGGAGAGGGCAGACTTGATTATCCATCCGGTTTATCCGAGATAAGAGTAAGATGTCGCTCGCGTTCCAGTATTGTCTTATCGGGAGAAAACGTTCCTCTTTTCACGCGCGTGACGGAGAATGAGCTTGCAACGGTTTACGATAGACTCTTGTCAGGCTCTTTGTATGCTCACGTTAAAGATCTAAAAGATGGATTTGTGAGTGCATTTTCGGGCGTGAGAGTGGGTGTTTGCTCTTCGGTTTCTGATAGCGGAGACCTGCCCTCGCAGATAAACGGTTTAGTTTTCCGAATACCGATTTCTCCGTCAGAAGCGGCGGACGACCTTTATTTGGCATGGCGTGAGGCGCGTGGCGGACTGCTGATCTATTCGCTTCCCGGAGAGGGAAAAACGTCAGCGCTTCGCGCTCTCGCAGGTAAAGTGAGTGTGGAGTCGGGAATGCGCGTTGCCGTTATAGATGAAAGACGCGAGTTTTTGCCGGAAGATTATACCGATGCTACCGTTGACATTCTTTCGGGATACAGTAAGGCGAAGGGGCTCGAAATTGCACTGAGAACTTTGTCACCCGAGGTTATTGTTATAGATGAGATAGGAAATGCTTCGGAGGCGGATGCGCTTTTGCGGGTAGGCAGAGGCGGCGTTCCGATAATAGCAACGGCTCACGCCGGAAGCTTTGAGGAGGTTATCCGAAAAGCGGGTATCTCGAAGCTTGCGGATGAAGGCTATTTTAAGGTCTATGCCAGGCTCTACCGTGAAAAAAACAGATTCTTACACGAAATTTCCGTGAGAAGCAATTGAAGGCATGATGTACTTGGGATTAATTGCCGCCGCATTATCTGCCGGCTACTTCGTAACCTCATATGTGCGTAGGATCAGCGCAAGGAAGGAAGAGTATTCCGCGATATGTACGTTACTTCTTCATATCAGAGGCAAAATATTCTCCGGAGGCGGCAGGCTGTGTGACATAATGCGAGGTTTTTATTCCGAGCCGTTGGAAAAAAACGGATTACTGCCTTGCCTCAGAGAAGATCCCGTATCAAGCGGTGACGGGGAAGTAACAGTCAATAATAGCTTTTTTAGGGATAAGCTTTCCGACGTTTTTTTCCTCATTGATGAGTTAGACGCGGAAAAGTTAAAGTCTTATCTTTACTCTTACGGAAAAAGCTATCTTGAAGAGGAAAAGAAGAAGCTCGGCGAGGTATCGGAATACTTCGGGAAGAAGGAAAGTGATGTGGTGGTAAAAAGTGAAAGAAATATAAAGACAGCGTGGACACTGTTTGCTTTTTTCTTTATAGGAGCATTAATACTTATTATATGATTTACACGAAGCCGTGCGAATTATTAGTTAATAAAAGCGCTGTATATAGGTTTGCATAAATCAATTTAGCGGAATAATACCGCTCGGGAGAAAAAATGGATTTGGATTTTATAATGAAGGCGGCGGGGATAGCAATGACGGTTGCGGTGACCTGCCAGATATTGAGCCGCGTCGGAAGAGATGATCAGGGAAATCTTGTAGCTCTCGCGGGGATTGTCGCAATGCTGGTATTGCTTTTCGGAGAAATAGCGTCCTTGTTTGACACGGTAAGGGATATATTTGGTTTATAAAATGCTTGTGCGAAAGCCTTTAAATGTTTTTAATTAAGAGTAAGGAGAGATACGGGACGTGGATTTTGCCGGCGTATGCATTGCTGTTTTACTCGTTGCCTCACTTTCCTTAATATTGAAAGTATTCGGCTTTAAGGGAGCTCCCGTTTTTGGCGCTCTTGCTTTTTGCGCGTTATTATCCTCGTTTGTAAATAAAATGAACAGCGCATTTACGTTGTTTTCGGATTTTTCGTCCGTAGCTGATATTTCGGTTTATACGGAAGCGTGTATTAAGGTGATAGGAATAGGATATCTTGCGGGAATAAGCGGTGACGTTTGCAGAGAAATTGGAGAGGGCGGAGCTGCCAAGTTCATAAACGTTTTTGCGAAGTTTGAGCTTATCGCAATTTGCGCTCCGTTTATCAAAGAACTTTTTGAATCGGTGATAACGCTTGTCGGAGGTTGAATGAAAAGGTTTTTTATTTGCGTTTTGTTGATATTGATATCCGTCGCAAATCTATGCTCGTTTTGCATAGCGGATACAAAAAAAGAAAACTATAGTTTGCAAAAAACTGTTAGTTTGGATGCATACGAAGCGATTTCTGATTCTAACAAACCGGAGAAAAAAGCAAATAAAAGCAAAGAAGAGGCAAACGCCGATGAGCAGCTTCGCGCAATTTTTTCGGACTTTTTAAAAATTCTTCCGGAAGGAGTGCCAAGTGATGCCGGTGATATTTCGGGCGCTGTCGGAATTAGTGAGGCGTTCGCTTTTGTTACCTCGGTTTTAGAAGAAAGCCGCGCTTCAACCTATTTTTGTATGTTGCTGGGTATTGCGTTGCTTTTTTGTCTTGCAGAGCTTTTTTCTGATGAGGCGGGCGAAGCGGCTGCCACGGTGAAAAGCGCTTCAGCTTTAATACTTTCACTTCCTGTTTTGTATTTTGGTAAGGAGGTTATAGTATCCGTCAGCGAAGGAATATCCTCGGGCAGTGATTTCTTTTCGGAGGTAATTCCGATTTTTTCTTCCGTAGTGGCGATAGGAGCGGGCGGCGCTACGGCGGGGAGCGCTGCGGTAACAATGAATGCTTCGCTTTCGGTTGTGTCAGAAATTCTTGCCGAAAATCTCTTGCCGATGTCAACCTTGATTTTCGGTCTTTCTCTTTTGTCAAGTGTTGACACGGGTCAGGGTGTAAGCGGTGTGGCAAAGGGCGTTCGCAATTGTTTCAATTTTTTTATAGGTTTAGTTTGCGCGATTATAGTTGCGGTCTTCGGTGCGCAGACGTTTGTTTCCGCCTCGCGCGACAGTCTTGCGCTGAGAAGCGCAAAATATGCGTTATCCGGCATGATACCTATAGTAGGAGGCACAGTCTCGGGAACTCTTTCTCTTCTTATATCCGGTGTGCGTCTTTTGTCCGGTACTATCGGAGTAATTTCGGTTATTGCTCTGCTATCTCTTATGGGAGCGCCGCTTGTTTCACTGCTGTTTTATAGATTTTGTATCGGTGCGTGTATAACTTTGACGTCTTTTTCGGGCGCCGTATTCGGTGAACGCTTCTTTTCTTCCGTGAGAGGGGCTGTTGACTGTTTGATAGCAGTTCTCACTTCTTCGAGCTTAGTATATATCCTTGAAATAATCATTCTGGCGGCGACTCTTGGAAATGTATCGTGAGGTGTGGAAATGAAAAACGGTGTTGTTTATATTATATCGGTTGTGTGCGTTGTAGCATTTTCATCCTTTTGTATGTATGATACGGAAAAAATGCGCGGAGCGCGAGGCGCTCTCGGAATTATACTCCTCTCTGCGTTGGCTATCCCTTTTGTAAATACGTTGGTTGGCTTTTCGGATATTTCTTTTGATGACATTCCGATATACGGAGATGAATATAGCGATGATGTACGCGACGAGACGTTAAAAAAAGCATTTTTGCAAGGAATAGAGCAGGCTTTGAAGGAAGAGTTCTTTCTAAATGAAGAAGATATGGAAGTTACGTGCTCGGGTTTTTCTCTTGAATATATGAAGGCTGAGAAAATCAATATAACTTTATCGGGCAGTGCGGCTTTTTCGGATTTGAGAGCAATTCGAGAATTCGTTGAAGAGTCCAAGCTCGGAGAATGCGAGGTTTTTATTTCGTTTGAATAATTTTTACGGCATAATAAGAGATTTCGTAAAAGATAAAAAGAAGCTTGTTGTATTACTTATAGGGCTCTTTGGAGTTCTTTTGATTGCTTTATCGTTTGGTACGAATACCGAAAAGAATCAAAAAGAATATACTCTTGATGAATATAAGACAGAACTTGAGGATGAGCTGAGGAGCCTTTGTGAGTCGGTCGAGGGGGCGGGAAAGTGTCGGGTTACGGTGACGTTTTCTGACGGAGAGAGATTTGAATACAAGGGCTCAAACGTCATAGGAAGTGAGCCGCCCAGAGTGCTTGGTGTGACTGTTGTATGCCGAGGAGGGGACGATCCCGATATAAAAAAGAACATATCCGAATGTATGACAGCGCTTTTTGATATAGGCTCAAACAGAGTATGCGTTCTCAAAATGAAATAAATTTGCAAAGTATAGCATATTCGGTGAAAAACGAACATAAGGTTTATCAGCAACAAAAAAAGGAGATTTACATAAAATGAAAAACGAAAAAGTTAAGCAATTTTTCTCATCAAAGGCGGCAAGAAGCATGATCGTTATTGCTGCGGTCCTTCTCATAGGTCTGGCGGTCTATCTCAATTACCGTTGGTTCTACGATCCCACGGGCTCTCTCGGTTACGGAGAGAACAATATGGAGGATAACTTCAACGATTCCGCATCAACAGATGCGGATGCAGACGAGAGCAAGGATTATTTTGCCGCTGCTCTTCTTACCCGTCAGCAGTCGAGAGACGAGGCTATCGACGTTCTTACTCTTGTAAGCGGCTCCGCTGATGCGGATGAAGAAACAAAGGCTGAGGCTCAGGCGAAGATCTCGAAGATCGCACTTGATATTCAAAACGAGGCGAATATCGAAACTCTTATCAAGGCAAAAGGATTTGAGGAGTGCGTTGCCGTTATAGGCGAAGACTCCGTAAGTGTTATCGTAAAAGCCGAAGAGCTTCAAGCAAAGCAGACGGCGCAGATACTCTCGATAGTATATGAAACTACAGGTATTGCACCCGAAAAAGTAAGTATCATAAACAAATAAAGCGGGCTGAGGCTAAAAACCGCTTGCGAAGCGGGTCTCGAAGTTCTCATCTCAATCGAAACGAAAAGAGGACATTTCGGTTAAAAACCGATTTGTTCTCTTTTTACGTAGATTAACGCTTATATTATTATTTAAAAATATTGACAATCGGAAAAAAGTGTGATAAGATATTCTTGTTTTACTTTAGTAAATTAAAATGCGCCCAAAAAGGCGGAACGGAGATTTTTATGGAAAAGCTTAAGGTTGGTATTATCGGTGCAACAGGAATGGTCGGTCAGAGATTTATAACTCTGCTCGCTGATCATCCTTATTTTGAAATAACTGCTCTCGTTGCAGGTCCGAGATCTGCGGGAAAGTCCTATGCCGAAGCGGTTGACGGAAGATGGAAACTTTCCGAAAAATGCCCCGACAGAATTATGAATATGAACGTTATTTCGTCCGATGAGGTTGACGAGGTGAAAAAGCTCGTTGATTTCGTATTCTGCGCAGTAAGCCTTTCGAAGGATGAAACTCGCGCGCTTGAGGAGAGATATGCGAAAGCGGAGATACCCGTAGTATCGAACAACTCTGCGCACAGATGGACGCCTGACGTGCCTATGGTTATTCCCGAAATAAACGACTCTCACCTTGAAGTTATTACAGCTCAGCGCAAAAGACTCGGTACCGAGCGCGGATTTATCGCCGTTAAACCCAACTGCTCTATCCAGTCTTACGTAGGAGCACTCGCTCCCCTTCGTAAATACGGCATCAAGGAAGTTGTCGTTACTACGTATCAGGCTATAAGCGGAGCGGGAAAGACCTTCAACGAATGGCCCGAAATGATAGATAACCTTATTCCCTTTATAGGCGGTGAGGAGGAGAAGAGCGAGAAAGAGCCTCTCAGAGTTTTCGGCGAGGTAAAAGACGGCGCTATCGTTCCCGCGACATCTCCCGTAATCACTTCTCAGTGTCTCAGAGTTCCCGTAACCGACGGTCATATGGCTGCTGTATTCGTTAAATTTGATAATAAGCCTACCAAGGAGCAGATACTTGCCGATTGGAATGATTACTCGGGCAAGCCTCAGTCACTCGGACTTCCTTCAGCTCCCGATAAGTTCCTCACTTACTTCGAAGAGGAGAACAGACCGCAGACAAAGCTTGACAGAGATATATACGGCGGTATGGGAGTAACGCTCGGAAGACTTCGCGAGGATACCGTTTACGACTATAAATTCGTAGGTCTTTCTCATAACACTAAAAGAGGTGCTGCAGGCGGAGCCGTTCTTATTGCGGAGCTGCTTTACAGAGAGGGATACATAACAAAAACGCATTAAATTGCTTTAAAATATGTTATTTTGGTGATTTTGAATAAAATTCATCTTTGAAATTTGTCATAGGCTACGCTATTAATCGATGCGTAGCCTATTGACTTTTTTATCTCTAAAATGTATAATTATAATAGTTATAAAATGCTATAATAATCTGAATGAGGTACTAACTATGAAAAAAATCATATGCTTACTCCTGATTTTGGCTTGCGCATTTGCGATGGTTTCTTGTAAAAAGAAGAATAAAGACACAGAAACCGGCGTTGATACTATCAGCAATATAGTTAACGGATCGCTTGCAACCAAAATAGTAACTAAGACAGAATATCTCGTAGAGGGAGAGGAAGCTCTTACAGGTAAGTATACCACCGAGATTGACAGAAGCAGAGGAAATTCCAAGTTCACCTTCGAATATCAGAGATATGCAACGATCGAAGATATGAACGATGACCGAGTAAAGACCGTTAAGGGATCTGTTCTTTTAAATGCTGACGGTAACGTATCTTATAACGAGGGCGATACGTGGGAAGCAGCTGATGCTACCGCTTATCTTCCTTTCAACCTTGATATCAATGAATCAAGATTTGTAAGCCACGAGATCAGCGAAGACGGAACCGACCTTAGGGCAGAGATCGCAGCAAGCGATGCTAAGAAGGTCTTTGGTACGGATATTTCCGCCGAAGGTAACATTACGCTCGAAGTAGATACTAACGGTAAGTATCTTTACGAGGTCAGAATCCTTTACACTGCTAAGGGATCAGGAGCCAATGTTAATATCCAGACCTCTTACGACTATTCGCAAGTAGACGTCAAGTTTGAATAATAAGCAGGTTAATATAGGAGGATAAAATGATGAAAAAGATTTTAGCTTTATTACTTATAATCTGCTGTTGCTTAACGGTTGTATCCTGTAAGAAAAAGAACCCGGATAAGTCTGACGATAATCTTCAGCTTTTTGCTGATATGTTTGCTGCCAGCGCGCCCAAGAGATCTGAGGTTACTACTACGATATCCGCAAATAACCTTGAGCTCGTCAGCACCTACACTCTTATAACCGGCACGGTTGGCGGTAAAGCTGCTTCTTACTTTGAGAGCAACGTTACAACGATGAACGACGTAGAGAATGACCAGGGTGATCTTAACGAGAAGGTAACTAAGACAACTAAGTATTATTATCTCGAAGGTAAGGGCACAAGAACAAACAAAGGCAGATGGAAGGCGGATGGCGAGGACTTCGCTCCCGCGGCAGGAAGCATTTCTCTCGATCTTAAGAAAGAGTATTTCGAGAATACGGAATACTTCGAGGATTCTTCCACTCAGACTCTTGTTCTTTACATTGCAGAGGATCTTGAAGAAACCAATGGTTATGCAAAGAAGGTTCTCAAAAAGTATATTCCTCAGTCTCAGTTCTTCGGTTATGAAACTAAAATAACGATTACCGCTTCGGGTGGACGTATTTCTCACCTTCTTATAGAGTGCATCGACTATGAGCATTTCGTAGGAGATGAGTACGATCCCGTTGAGATTTCGGACGCAACGCTTGTTATTGACGTCAGCTATTCGTATAACATTGAGTTGGATATGGATTTTGAATAATTCGTGTTATGCCGAATAATAAAAAGAAATTAACCGAAAGGATCTAAAAATGAAAAAGATTATATCTGTTATACTTATTGTTTGCTGCATGCTTACGGTTTGTTCTTGCAGCGCTATAAAAAATAAGTTTGGTAAAAAAAATGAGAATTCACCCATTGCTCCTTTTGAGACCGCGGCTGCAAACACCAATGCTTCAAACGTAATCGTTGATATCGAGAAAGAAACCGAGCTCGGTAAGCTTACGTCCAAGCTTGAAGTAAACTTCGCAAACGACGGCTCTGCGAGCATTGTTTATACATACGAGAAGTTCAACCTTATCGGTGAGGGCGCAGAGGACGAAACCAAGAGTACCGTTACCTGCAATATCGTACGCGCTGCAGACGGAACTTATTCCGGCGATATGCCCGAGGGCTTAGATCTCTCCGCTGTATCTGCCGCTCCCGCTCTTAAGCTTGAGTCCGTTAAGGATGCTGCTGTTGTAAATGAGAAGGGCGACACTCTTACTGTTGCCGTTCCCGCTGACGTTAGCGCAGCGGTTTACGGTTCCGCGCTTTCTTATGACTCCGAGCTTGAAATCTTCATAAAGAACGGCGCCGTTTCTCTTATGGAGATCACCTTCGAGGGTGGAAAGATCACTTATCAGTACGCATAAGTTATTTTAATATTTTGGCTTCTTTGAAGCTAAACAAAAAGGGTTACCTCGGCGAGGTAACCCTTTTTATGCTTTTTATGCTTGAGGTATTATCGGCTTATAAGTCCATATTGTATTGCTTATTTTTATTATAAGTTTTTAGCCTTAAGCGCGGTGAACGCATCCTTATTCAGCCTTGAGAGCGTTATCGGTGTTATAGATATATATCCGTTTGCGGTAGCAACCGTATCGCGCGAGAGATCATTCGGCTTCTCGTCGGGTATCATCTCTCCTGTCTGAAGATACATATCGTTGCCTATTGGCTTGAATTCATCCGTGAAATAAGGCGTTCCCTGGCAGGTAATAATTATACCGCGTGGATCTTTTGGAATGTTTACGTTATATATATCATTATAATCAAAGAGATTGTTATCCTTTATATAATTATATATATAGTCAAGCTGCGCCGCGGCATCATCGCGTGTGTCGGGATAAGTGGAAAGAGCGAGCGCTCGGTGATTCCAATAAGATGCCTCGAATATCGCCGCAACAGTTCCCGAATATATCATATCCACCCCGAGGTTTACACCGCGATTTATGCCCGAAAGCACGAGATCGTACGTTCTTCCGAGACCCATGATGCCGAAGCGAACGCAATCAGCAGGAGTAGAGTCGCAGGAATATGCTTCAACGCCTTCCCATAAATCTACCTTTTTAATCTCAAACGGTTTAACAAACTCGATAGCGTGGCTTTTACCGCTTTGCTCGATCTTGGGAGCGACAACGGTGACCTCTCCCATTCTTTTTGCCCACTCAACGAGCGGAACTATTCCGGGAGCGAAAATACCGTCATCGTTGGTTATAAGAATTCTCATAGCCAGCCCTCGTTTTCGCTTTTGTATTTACATAGCAGAGCGTCAGCCTCGGAAAGAAGCTTGTTCATCTGATTTTTTGAATATACGGTAGCGCCCGCTGCGCAAGCGTGACCGCCGCCGTGGTATTTTTCGGCAAGCTCGCTTACGGTGACGAATCTTGATCTGAGTCTTACTCTTATCTCGCCATTGTCGCCCTCGATGAATGCTATCCATATAAGGCTGTCCTTAATTGAGTCCATATATGAAACGGATGCGCTGGCAGCCTCCTTAGAAAGATTCCATTTTTTCTGCATACGCTTGGTGACGAAGAGAGAAACAACGCCGTTTTCCGTTATTTTCATCTTGCGTCTGGCGTAGGACTCAAATTTATAATCGTTGAAATCCTTGAGGTAAAGATGCGCAAAGAGAGTATCCGTGTCAACTCCCGCGCCGAGAATTACGCCTGCGAGACGCATAGTTTCTCCCGAAACGTCCCTGAAACGAAATCTGCCTGAGTCGGTAACCATACCGCAGTAGATATAAGTTGCAGCTTCCTTGGTGAGTGTAAGCTCGTCGCTGAAGGTATCGTAAAAGGCCGCTATCATTTCCGAAGATGAGGATCTGAGCTCCTCTACCCATTCGAGCGCGCCATAGCTTTCAACGGGGATATGATGGTCTATCTTGATGATCTCGCGGCAGAGCGAATATTTTTGATTTGATATTCTTTTAGTCGTCGCGGTATCGATAACTATACCGAGGGCATCGGCATACTCCTCGTCTGAGATAGGCTCGTCTTCAGGACCTAGAAATTCGAGAAAATCGGAAAAATCCGCATTCTGCAAAAGCACCGTCTTCTCGGGATAAGTCGCCTTGATGATTGCTGCAAGTCCCTTTGTTGATCCAACCGCATCTCCGTCGGGACGGAAATGTCTGAACAAAATTATTTTGTTGTATTCTTTGATTTTATTAAGTATAGGTAAAAGTTTTTCTCTCATTTTGACAACCTCTATTTACATATTGAGTGCTTTTAAGTCTTCCAACATACGCATAGCTTCTTCTTTGTTTTTAAGAGTAGCGCCGCTCGCTTTAGCATGACCGCCGCCCCCGTACTTTACTGCGATAGGGTTAATGTTGTGCTTGCTTGAGCGGATCTCCGTGAGAACACCCTCGTCGCTTTCCGTGAAGTTTACCCACGTGTTGATACCCTTTATCTCGCCCATAGTGTTGACCATGCCGCGGGAGATAGTAAATGTGTCAACCCCGTAAGACTTTGCCTCGTCGAGTGTTGTATAGATATATGCAACACCGCAGTCGGTTAGATTGATCTTGAGAACAAACTGCGCTCTGAGCTTAATAAACTCAAAATCGTCAACGTAAAGGTTAGAATATATTTCGGACGTGTCAAATTTCGTTTTCATAATGAAGGAAGCGAGGCGGTGAGTATCAGAGCTTGTTGAGTCGTATCTGAATCTTCCCGAGTCGGTAACCATTCCTGTGTAGAGAGATTTTGCCGCAAGCGTGTTAAGTCTAAGACCGCACTCGAGCGCAAGCTCGGCGATAAGTCCGCAGCAGCTCTCGTAAGAGGTGTCGGTTATCTCAACATCGCAGATCTGCTCGCAGAAAATATGGTGGTCTATTCGAACGGTTTCCTTGGCGGTCTTGTATCTTTCGTCCGATATAAGAGCGGCGGCAGACGTGTCAAGCACGATAGCGAGAGCGCTCGGATAATAATCATCCGGTATCTCATCCATAACCGAGCCTTCCATAAAGCTGAAGCGGCGCGATGCGTCACCGACCGCAAAAACCTTTTTCTCGGGGAAGTTTTCTGTAATGATATTTTTGAGTCCGATCTGGCAACCGTACGCATCGCCATCGGGGTTTTTATGTCTATGTATTATTATTGTATTATATTGTTTTATTTTTTCTATTACTTGTTCAAACATTTCGTTCTCCTCGTTGTTTTATCCCGATAACGCTCGGAGTCTATCTGTATTATTATACACTAAAATTTGATAAATTTCAATTCATTTCATTAAATTAACGCATTTAAGGATTAAAAAATATTTTAAATATGTAAAAATATTTTAAAATACGATGTATTTTTCACAAATTATATTGAAATTGCAATAAAAATATAGTAAAATTAAGGTATAAAAGGGAAAAATTACTAATTGACATATTATTTTGCCGCAGGTAACAAAATTCGTTGCCTGCCGCGTCCCAAAAAGGAGGTCCATTATGGAAAAGGATACAGTTATTCAGGAAGCTATAGATTTTAACGTTGGCAAAAAAATGCCCAAGATGGCGATATGCTATGATTTTGACAGAACGCTCTCTCCCGACGATATGCAGACGTTTACGCTCATACCCTCTTTCGGGGTTGATAAAAACGTTTTCTGGCATGAGTCGGATACTCTGGCGGAAGAAAACTTGATGGACAATAATCTTGCGTGGATGTACGAGCTTATAAAATATTCGAAGTTCAAGGGTAAGTCCTTAAGACGTGAATATTTCAAACAGATCGGCGCTGACGTTCAGCTTTACCCGGGAGTCGAGACCTGGTTTGATAACATTAACGCATATGCGCGTGAGAGAGGAATTGAGGTTGAGCACTATATCATATCCTCGGGACTCAAGGAGATAATTGAGGGAAGCCGCATCGCGCCTTATATCACGCGTGTTTACGCATCCTCGTATCTCTATTCTGCTGACGGTATTGCTGAGTGGCCTGCGCAGGTCGTTAACTATACGACGAAAACGCAGTTTATCTTCAGAATAGCAAAGGGCTATCTTGAGGAATACGATGCGAGAGTTAATGACAGTATGCCTCACGACGTGAGAAACGTCGATTATGAGAACATCGTTTATATAGGTGACAGCGCTACGGATATCCCCTGTATGACGCTCGTTAAGCAGAAGGGCGGTTATTCTATTGGAGTATACGATCCCGTTTCGAACAATAAGAAGAAGGTATATCAGCTCTTCAGTGACGGACGTCTTAACTTCTATGCGCCCGCAAACTACTCTGAGGAGAGTCCTATCTTCGACTATATGAAGAACGTTATAGACGAGATCGCCGCAAAAGAAAAGCAGAAGTCGGAGCAGAAGAAGCTTGGTACAACTGCGGAAAAATTCAAGAAGCGCGCAACTCTTGAGAAGATACTCGAATCCGCGTCCGAAAATCTCAGCGAGGAAGAGCGAGCTATCGTAAGAAATATGATAGACCATATCGACGATTGCGGGAAAAAGGATTGATCTTATCTTTTTCTGAAACGTGTTTGCTCTCGGTATATGACGAATAAAACGCTAACTAAATAATATAAAAAGAGGGAAGCTGCGCTGTGCGCCGTAAGGCTGCGCTGAAGCTACCCTCTTTTGATTTTAGCTTTACTTTTTTGCTGCGGAAACGATATCTCCGACACCACCCAGAATATATTTTGGACGGTAAGGGAAGTTGTTGATATCATCTTTACTTGTAACCCCGCTCAGAACGAGAACGGTATCAACGTTAGATTCTATACCCGCGATGATATCGGTATCCATTCTGTCGCCTACGAAGGCAATATCTGCGCTGTGGCATCCGAGCTTGCGCAATCCGTGCCTTAGCATCAAGGGGTTAGGCTTGCCGACGAAGTATGCCTTCTTGCCCGTCGCAATCTCAATTGGAGCAACGAGAGAGCCTGTTGCGGGCATAATGCCTTTTTCGGTAACGCCGATGGTATCGGGATTTGCGCCGATGAGCTTCGCGCCCTTGTTAACAAGCTCAATAGCCTTTTCTATCTTTTCGAAGCAGTAGGTACGAGTTTCACCGATAACAACGTAGTCGGGGTTTATATCATTCATATAGATCTTCTGATCGTAGAGCGCCTTTGCGAGCGCAGCCTCGCCGATAACGTAAGCCGTGCATCCGGGAGCCTGGCTATGAAGAAATTCCGCAACCGCCATAGCGCTCGTATAGAAATGATCTGCCGAAACGGAAAGTCCCATACGTTCGAGCTTCATACTAAGCTCGTGAGGTGTTCTTTCGGGGCTGTTTGTAAGAAAGACAAATTTCTTGCCGTTTTCAATCATCCAATTAACAAATTCCTTGGCGCCGGGAAGAATGTTTTTTCCGTGATAAATAACGCCGTCCATATCGCAGATAAAGCCTTGCTTTTCGAGTATCTTTTCCATACTGCACGCTCCTTTTGTTTTTTCGTGCATAGTATAGCACCTTTTTGGAGGGATGTCAAGCAACGACGGGAATTATTTCAGGGCTTTAAATGCAAAGGCGCAGAGCTATCTGTGCGTTATAAATGAATGCGGATAGCTGCGTACTGCTTTTTTTGCGTTTTGTAAACCGCTTAATTTATATAATCTGTGTCCTCGTCGAGCTTCATCGGAAAGCGTGAAAGCGCGCTGCTCGTTTTTGTTTCTTCGGTGAGCCTTACGGCGCTGATTCTGGAATTGCCGTAGGTTTTGTAATAGTAGGTGCCCGTGTTGAGATCTGCGCATACCGAATACTGCGTTTTCTCGCATTTTCCGCTGACGGAAACGAGCCCGGCGGTTTGCTTGACAAAATCGAGAATATGAAATACCTGACCTACGGAGTCTGCATCCGTGTCAAGCTTTGCGGCGTTTGCTACCGCAAAGGCGGCGCGTACAAATCTTGAGGAAGAGGACAGATCACCGGGAAGACCCATAGCGCCCATACCTCTGCTGTAATTATAGAGCGGAAGCTTTTTTGAGAAACGGTTCTCGGCTTTCTCCCGAGTAAGTCCCATGTAATTATTTAAATTTTCCCTGTGATAGGGGAACGGGGGATTGTTCGTAAGCACGCCAAATGGATCGTCGTATATCTTAAACCCGTCTTCCTCGGGTTCTGCGGCAAGACTGATATTTCCATCGGTCAAAAAGAAGTGAAGCTCTGATACGGGGGTGGTATCACTGTAGGGCGTGTTAATTAATCGCACGTTTTTGAGCATCTCCTCCGCTTTATATACAGACCTTGCTTGTCCGAGAATATAGGGTATAAGCTCAAACTGAGCGAGGTTGACCGACTCTTTTGATTTTGGCATAAATTTTGCGTTCCCAACGAAATTCAACCCCGCCATAGCTAGTCCGTGTTCGTTTATAGCATCATAGTATAAGGGATATGAGTCCTTTACCGTTGCTACGCCTATAATAGCCGATTCTGTTCTGAAGTCACCCTCGTGCCTTAAGTGAAAACGGTAATTTGCAGGCGTTATAACTATCTCTTCTTTGTAGTGATATTCAAGGTCGAGCGTTCTTCCGAAAAAATTGTGTTTTTGCATAAATGCGATAGCTGTACACATTACGTCCTATCTCCGTTTTTTTGAATATCTTACCCTGAAATACGAAAGGATATTCCCGAGAGGAAGATAAACAAAAAAATAAGCGATACAAATAGAAGAATTCCTCTAAATGTATCGCATTGTTTACATTATGTGATAATTATTGATAAAATCAACTGAGTCCGCCGCTCTTGATATGTTCTGCCAGAAGATCTCTTGCGAACGTTATGCTGTCGTACGTTTCAACTACGGTGAGCCTGTTTGACGCGTAGTTTGAGGTGTAGCTGTCCACGATAACGTAGTAAGTTTCGCTGTCAATTATTGAAGAGGTGCTATTACCGTAATCGCTGACGGAGATGAAATAATCTTCGTTTGTGGTGTTGATAAAACGTGATTTGAGGTTTCTTCCGCTGATAGAGCAGAGAACGATCTCGTTATCGAAGGGGAATATCATCTGCAGATCGGAATATTTCACCTCTCCTGCGTCAAGATTGTATGGACTTCTTGTGCGCAAGAAGCCGCCGCCGAGGAAGATATTGTATTCCTCGCCCCATTTTTCTATGCCCGCCTCAAGGTAAAGATCTGCAACGAGCTGCTCAAGCTCCTCACTGTATCTCTTCCTTGAATTAGTACCGAGCACTTCGTTGCCCTTCGCGATATCATCCTTATACTTTTCGAGCAGCTCACCGACGAGCGGGTCGGGCTCGAGTCTTGAGTAGAGAGAGCTTGAAATTACCTGCGATTCGGTGACAGAGAATTTATCGTTTGCGAAGTTAAACATTATCTCTGCGTGAGCGATACCCTTGTTTTCTCCGCCGTTCTGAATATGGTATACTCCGTGGGTGTCACGAAGCACGTAATTCTGATGAGTATGTCCTTCGAAAACGATATCAACGTACTTGCCCGAGGAAAGCTCGGGATCGTAGTAGCCCGAAAGCTTGTTATCCGTGATAATTGACCCGCCGGATGAGCCGTAGCCGTCGTGAAGCGAATAAACTATAAGGTCTGCGCCTGCATCGCGCAGACGCTTTGACTCTGCCTTAACGAGAGCGGTAAGCTCATCGCCTACCTTGAAATAAACGTCCTCAACCTTGTCTGACGAGATTGAAGAATAGCAATCTCCGATAGCGCCGATAATGCCGATTTTAACGCCGTTTTGGTCGATCATAACCGAGGGCGTCGCGTATTCAGCTCGCTCGTTAGTAGCTCTTTCGTAAACGTTAATAGCGAGGAATGGGAAATCTGCCAGCTCGAGATTGTTTTCTATGTACTCCTCGCCCCAGTCAAATTCGTGGTTGCCGAGAGTCATTGATATGAAGTCCAACTCATTCATCCAATCGGTCATTATAAGACCTTTGGTGAGATTGGATTCGGAGCCGCCTTGCCACATATCGCCCGAGGAAAGCAGGAAAACGTTGTCCTCGCTTTCATACATCATTTTGATGTACGTTGTAAGCTCTTCGGCGCCGGGCTGATTGCCGCTGTCGGTAAGCTTACCGTGCAGATCGTTTATAACGTAAAAATCAAGCTCGATCAAGACGGACGTCTTGCAATCGTCGCATTTTCCGTCTTCATCCGCGTCAACGTGACCGGGGGTAGCGACGGTATCACCCGAGCCGTCATCACCGCCGTCTGCGTTGTTTTCGTCGCTGCCCGAGCCGTTATCACCCGTGTTACCGCCGTCGGTGTCCGGCCTGTTGCTCTCGCCGCTCTGCTCGGTGCTGCCGCTGTCGGGCGGGAAGATAAGATCGCACGATGAGAGCAGAAGCGAAGCTATTATAAGGAAAACTATCAGTATTTTTTTCATATAAGTGTCCTTTATGTTTATTATCGCTCTTATTATACATTTTTGCGGTAGGTTTGTCAATAAGATTATAGTGTGCAAATATTGAAAAGGAAAATATTAACAATACCTAATTTTGTAAAAAATGCTTGATTTTAAAAAGAAAAGATGTTATAATGGGACAACATCTTTATTTAACGCGAAAGGAGAGTTGATGAATTACTTACTCGTATCGAATTTATTCCACTTCGTTTTTTGTATCGGCATTTTGATTTTCATACGTGTTGTCCTTGAAACCAAAAGTGATTCAACCTCTCGAAGTGCCTTTAAGCAGTTTGTTACCGTAGTGGCGGTGTGCTTGTTTGCGGATATGACGAGCTACATATTTGATAACAATCCGTCATTGATAGCAAAAACATTGAACCACGCATCAATGTTTATAAGTGTGCTTACCACTGCGTTTGCCGGATATTGGTGGAACCATTTCCTCAATATACTGTTCCATATAAAGAGAAAGAGCTACGAGGAGCTTGTATACGCATTACCGATGCTTATTCTCTGCGCGCTTCTTATAGTCAATGTGTTTACGGGGATAATATATACGATAGATGATAACGGCGTTTATCATAGGGGGGAGTTGTATTTCTTAAGCTTCATTTTGCAATACATTTCCTTTGCGTACGCCATGATACGTGCTATAATCATGCAAGAGGATATGAGAACGAAACGCCGTGAGCAAATGCGTCGAGGCGTAGTTCTTTTTGGTGTTTTGGTGCTTCTTTTCGGATTGTCCCAGGCGTTTGCGGGCGGATACATTGCGCTCCATTGCTTCGGACTCACGTTTGGCGTGTTCAATATCTTCGTCAGATTCCAGGATGACCAGATCACGCATGATAGGCTTACGGGACTTAATAACCGCTATGCTCTTGATACGTATATGGTATCGAGGATGCAGTATTACGAACGCGGAAACCAGGGTAACGACAGATTATATCTCCTTATGATGGATATCAATAACTTTAAAAGCATAAACGATAAGTACGGTCACCCGGAAGGGGACAGAGTGCTTTGCGAGGTTGCCGATGCTTTAAGAGAAATAAGCGAATTGGATAATACCAAGCTCTTTATGGCGAGATACGGCGGTGACGAATTTGCCGCAGTGCTTGAGGCGAAGGGTGATATCCCGGTCAAAAAAATCATAATCAAAATAAAAGAATCCATTGCCGCAAAATCCGAAGCGCTTGAGCTTTCATTCTCGATGAGCGTAGGCTATGCGGAGTACGTCGGCAGAGAGATGGATATGAGTACGTGGATAGCAGAAGCGGATCGCGCCTTATACGTTGATAAAAACGGCGGCGAAGGCGGCGGGGATCCCATAAGTTATCGTTAAAATTTTGGGAAGATCGGGCTCCAGAGCTACGGTCTTCTTTTTATTTGCAAATTTCTTTTTGATTTATTACAACGCGTCGCGGGCTGAAATATTCTGCTTTGCAACAAATCTCTGTTTTCTATCCCAAAAATTAAAAATGAGAGCTGTTTTTATAATTGTTTACAAAAAATTCACAATTATATAAAAGCGGTATTAAATTTCAAAAAACAACAGATAAAAGCAATATTTTCCACCTTTTTCGAAGCTCTTTATACATACTGCGTGCACGCATATGCGCCGTGCGCAGCACAATAATAGGAAGAAAAACGAAAAAAGCACTTGACTTTTTTTAAAAATAAATATATAATAGGTTCAAATATTTCAGCAAAGCATTTGAAAAGGTGTGACGCAAAGCTATAGGGGCCTCAAGTTAAGCCAGCCAGTTGCAGATAAAGTACGTTTGCAGACTGTCTGGTGTTTTTTATTTTTCGAGGCGAATTTGAGGGAAGGGGGTAAAGACGTGAAGCTCAAGGATATGGTAAAAGAAACTATCGAAAGCGGAATAAAGCCGATAGTTTTTGATTATGAAGAAGTTAAGCTTTTCGGAGAAGATAGCTCCGTTGTCCGCAGCTTTATGGTTATAAACAGTCTTGACCTCGGAACTCTGACGTATAAGCAGTACCGCTTCGTAGCGAGAAGAACGAGGCAGGGAAACCATATGGTAGAGCGGCATATACAGAAGCTTATCAGAATGATACCGAAGCTCCGCGAGAGAAACCCTGCGATACAGTGCTTTACGATACCCGTGTACGCAAGACTTCTCAAGGAGGGTGAGCTTGCAAGAATGCTCTTCGATGCGTTTGCTCTTTACCCCGAGATACCGCCCGAGTGCATATGCATAGAGCTTTCCGCGGATATTCTATATGAAAATATGGAGGAGTCCAAGGCGGGGATAGAGGAGCTGAGAGCGCTTGGAGTTAAGATAGCGATAAGCGAGGTGGGTGACGAGTTTTGCCCCGTGTTCAGGCTCTCGGAGCTTGAGTTTGACTATGCGTTTCTCGATGAATACGCGGTAGAAACGCTTGATAGAGACGATAGAGAGCGCGTTGCTAAAAGCCTTGTTAAATTCCTTCACTTCCTTGACGTAAAGGTTATTGCCCCTGGGCTTGACAGCGAGGCTAAGATAGACGGCGCTAAGGTCGTTGGATGCGACGGCTATACGACGGGTCCCATGCCCGACTTTGCTCCCAACGAGGAGGACTTCTTGCCCGACCTTCCGCCGCTTCCCGAGGATGAGGCAGAGGCTGCAGAGTCCGAAAAAACTGCTGAAGTGGCAGCAGAGGAAGCTCCTGCCGAGGATAAACCCTCCGAGCCTTTGGATGAGGCATCAAAGCCGGCTAAGACTAAAGGAAAAGTATCCGATGCAAAAAAGTCTGCCGAGCCTGCCGCGAAAGCGGAAGAGCCTTCGGCGCCTACCCCTGCATTTGAGCTTGCGTTCGTACCTAAGCCGATGAGGCTGGAGCGAGCGTTTGCTCAGATAAAAAGACCGAAAAGACCGCTTTCTAAAAAGAAGCCTTATCACGGCAAGCGTCTTCAGAGGATAGAGTCCCCGATGGAAAAGAAAAAGCCGATACCGAAAAGGCGTAAGGAGGCGAGCGGCGTATGAATATAAGAACCTGGCGAAATAACGAAAAACGCGCAAGCTTCTTGCAGAGAACGGCTAAGGAAATCAGAACGTACAAGATGCAGAAAAGACTTCTCTTAACTGTTGTTGCAATGCTTCTTACGCTGACTGTTATTCTTTATACCATAGCTGCTCTTTATAAAAAAGAGGGAAGCTTCACCGTAAGTCTTGACAAGCACGACAGACTTGAATACGGACTTACCCTTTGCGATACGAAGGGTATGGAAAGACCTACGAGCCAGCTCTCGGCTCAAATAGCAGAGCATATGACCAATATTTCGGGAGAGGACATTCCCGAAACGGTTGGCAGAGTAGACGGTGAGCATAACGGTGATAACTACATAGCCTTCACCTTCTACGTTCAGAACGGCGGAGAAACCGAGTTCAACTATGAGTACGACGTTATAATGAAAAACGTAACGAACGATCTTGACAAGGCGATACGCTTAAGATTCTACGTTGACGACGTTCCCACCACCTACGCATACGTCGCGAGCGACGGAAATCCCGAGCCCGGCACGGAAAAATTCCATTCGAACAATATCATGGTCCACGGCAGAAGGGATGACTTTACCCCGGGCAGCCAGACCAAGTACACAATAGTCCTCTGGATAGAGGGCAACGACCCCGAATGCACGGATAAGCTTATCGGCGGCTCGATAAAGATAGATATGGAAATAAGCGTAGCTCACTAACTTTTGTTTACAAAACAAAGCAAATTTCGGTTTAATTTCCGAGAAATCGGAATTTTAAATAAAAAACAAAAAACAAAAATAAAAAAACAAAAAAGGAGAAAAAACAATGAAACTCTCTCGCAAAATCCTCCCCGCACTCGCGATGCTTCTCGTATCTGCGATCATGCTCACCACAGCTTCATTCGCTTGGTTTGCTATGAACAGAAGCGTTGAAGCTAACGGAATGTCTGTTAATATTCAGTCAGACTCTGTTTATCTTTTGATTGCAGACGGTACAAAGACTGCTGAAGAAATTCAGACAGCTAAGGCAACGGTTGCTACCGGTACGCCCACTGGTACATTGGACATTTTCCCCACTGCTCACCACGCAACAAAGGGAAGTGAGTTCGATACTGTAGGCAAATGGTATACCAAGTCTGCTGATGACCCCTCCTCTTCCGCTTCTACAGGAAGTGAAACAGCATTGACCGATTTTAATGAATATGTAGTAAGATATACATACAGCCTTGTACTTGCTGCAGGTTCAAACGAGGTTTCTAATCTTGTGTTAACTTCTTTCACCTTTACGGCAAGTGATGACAGCGCTGCAAGCGGTGCCGCACAGACTCTTGCTCCTGTTCGCGCTGTAATTGCATGCGGTGATAACTATGTTGAAGTTAAGAACGGAGATGAGGTTCCCTCTACTGTTCTTGCTGCAACTGTAAACGATACCGATGTTGTAACGCTCAAAGTATATATCTACTACGACGGAAATGACACATCCGTATATACAAACAACATAGCTAATCTTGAGGACGTTGATTTCACCTTCACTGTTGGTGTTCCTAATACTTAAGATTAAGACAAAATGACTATTGCTAATTAAAGCAAATGGAGATTATTATGAAAATAAAGAATAGAAGACTAATCGTTTCGGTAGTAATGCTACTTATATCTGCAGTTCTTCTTGGTACTGCTTCTTATGCATGGGTTGCTATGAATACCTCAAACGTAGTTGACGGTCTTGAGGTTGAAGCCAGCACGGATTCGCTCTACCTTGAAATTTCTACCAATGATGTAGATTACAGCACAAAGGCATCTTTTGGTAGCATACATAAGACTCTAAGACTTATCACTCACGGATTTGTTTCTTCGGATAAAACTGAAATTGTTAAGCTTGACATCCAGCCAGCTTCCGGTAATTACTCAAGCGGCAACTACTATATTAAAGCGGATAGCGATATAATTGACCCTGTTGCAGGTTCCGGCAGTGAATGGGAAGCAAATAACTTCTTGCTCGCTACCGACCTTGTTCCTGCTTCTGATCTTACAGGTTTATACAAGAACCCTGTATTTACCGAAGTAACGGCGAATGAATTATATGCTTCCGGTACTTATTACAAAGAGGTAAACAAGGCTTGCTACGCACCGGTTTCACTTTTGGTTGGAGATTCCGTTAAGGGACTTTTCACACTTGCTGATATTGATGCAGAAACTTCCGGTCAATATGATGGCACTGAGCAATATTGGAAAGTTATTGACGGTAGCTACCACAATGTTACCAAGAATCTTACTATAGGCTCAGATTTGACTACACTTTATAAAGTTAATCCTGCTCCTGTATCTACTGAATCCAATTTCGACGGAGAGAATTATTACTATCTTGTAAACGGTAATGATTACTCCTGCATCGGTAAGCCCGCAGCTAGCGTTGCCATTGCCGATTATCTTTATTGGGGCAGAGCATATTCTACCGATCCCACTCAGCATCAGGATGGTAATACGCTTAATATTGTAAACGATACAGATGGCGAAGCAAACTATTACTTCCACAATACTTTCTATATTCGTCAGGCTGAAGGCACTGTTTACGGTAAAAATTTCAAGGTTGAAAATGTAAAGATAGGTGGAGATTCTTCGGAAATTGCAAAGGCTCTTAGAGTACTGTTTGTTGCTACTTCCGATAACGGTGGCAGAGAAACTTGCGAATATGATTGCGGTGATAATTCTTACACCTATGGTGACGGTGGCGATAATTTCTTTGACGTTCTCCTTGGAGATGAGAAGGAAACGGTTACCATCGACGTATACGTTTACTATGACGGTAAAGATGATGTAGCAGATAACCAGACCGTAATTGATAACAATCAGAGTGTTGAGATAAAATTCTCAATTGACAATCACAATTATAACTAATTAATATCGAAAATATCCTGCGGCTTTCGCAAAAGCAAATGCCGCAGGAGCAAACGTGGATGAATTATGAAAATTAAAAATCAAAGAATATTCGCTGCATTATCCAGCCTTCTTATTTCGGCTATTATGCTTGCGACGGCATCGTTTGCTTGGTTTGGTCTGAATACATCGAATATAGTTGACGGACTTCAGGTGGAAGCTTATTCGGATTCTAACTATATTGAGATTAAAAACAACAACAAAGTTGGAGATTATGACAAGAATGCGACGTTCAAGGAGTCGAGTGATATTCTCAGACTTGCAACGCACGGATTTCTTACAGAAGGTGCGGCTTTAGAGCTTAAGAATTTCGTTCAGTTAGAGGCGTATGAGATTGTTAACCAGGATTACGATTCTACGTTGGATTATTATATTAAGACTTCAACGGGAGATTTGATAAAGTGCGAGTCTGATACTTTTTATGATTCTTCTTCAACGAAGGATTATTATAAAAACCCGGAGTTCGAGCTTGTTACCTCTGATGAAAAAGTAACCGGAGATTATTACACGTACGCATCTAATACCTACACGAGCAAAAATCTTCAAGATGAGTCGGCAAAAGGTTATTACAAACTTGTTGCAGAAAATAAAGAGGGCGCTGACGCAACTTACGACGGTGCAAGCGTTTATTATTCTCTTACAACTGCAACAGTAGGTACGGAAACCGTTTCCACTTATACTGATGTTACTCATACCTTAGTAAAGACCAACAAGGATGAAAAACTTAACGGATATTGGGTTATCCAAAAAACTACCACAATGGATACTGTTCCTAAACCCATCGGTGAAGAATCTATACCTGCCAAAGGTGAAGAGTATTATCTGAATTTCGGTGACGATAATTATTACTCTCTTGGCAAAATAGGTTCTGCTGAAAAATCCGTTTATCTTATTGATCTTACGTATCATAAAGATTTAGTAAAGCTGAAAGATGCATCCGCATCCGGAAATTATAACGGAAAAGGCTCTTACTATAACAAAGTTAAAAGCGATGTTTCAAATGATTCCTATAACTATATTCTGGCAACGGATTTGAAAAATGCAGATCTTGTTAAAGGATATTATAGGGACTTGAAATTTACTCAAGTAACTTCAAGCGAAAACGTTACAGGAATTTATTATGAGATATATGAGAACGGCTTCAAGCGGATTGAAGTAAACAACAAATCCGCAAAAGGTATGTATGCTGTATCTCATCCTGTTAAGCTTAATGCAACCGATATTGAGTACAGAGCGGGCTTGCCAATGGCAGAGCCTGACGATGCAAGATTCGACGGCACGGGCACCTATTATAAGGTGGACGGTGATAAGATAGCAAAGGTTACGCTTTCTCTTGGAACTGACCTTAGCAATTACTGTACTTTATCCGAAGCTGTTGTTCTAGGTCCTACGAGCGTCGGTGATGCAGAATATTACCTCAAGAGTAAAGGAGATTATTCTTGTCTTGGAACTCTTGGAACAAAAGCGGAGCCTCAGATACTTAAGAATTACCTTTATTGGGGTAGAACATATTCCGGTGTTGCTCATGATGCCGAGGCAGGAAACACTCTTTCAATACTTAGTGCTGACAAGGGTGACGGAACGTACTATCATTTCGAGTCATTCACTATTCGTCAGGCAGAGGGAACAAATCCCGCTAAGAACCTTCGAGTAGCGAACGTGAGATTTGGCGGAGAAGCAAATGCTTTAGCACCCGCTATCAGAGTTCTTATAGTTGCTCACAGTAATACGCAGTCTGAAGATCCCAGCGCGATAAGCGTGGCTCTCTATGATCCTAATGAAGAAACCGATACCGGAAAGACCGGCGGATTTCTTCAGGCGGACGGTAAGTATACTGAAACCGATATATTGTACGATGTTATTCTTGGTAACGAAGCTGAAGAGATAAACGTGGATATTTACGTTTATTTTGACGGTACAGACAAAGATGCTCACAATGAAAAGGTTGCTAATTTCAGCGGTCAAACTGTTGAAATTGAGTTTACTATTGACGAACTTGATTATAACGAATAAAGGTAAGTTTTGATGCTTAATACAAAAAAGAAAAGTTTAGTTATTGCAACTATAATGCTGCTTATCTCGGCTATTCTTTTAAGCACTGCATCTTTTGCTTGGTTCTCGATGAATACAACCGTTAAGGCTACGGGTATTGAGTTTGAGGCTTACTCGGATTCATTGTTCCTTGTAATTAGTCAGGAGAATGACAAGAATTATGACGTTACCACGACGTTTAAGTCGGGCGAAAAATCCGTTAGACTTTCAACTATGGATAGGCTTACGGACGGAGCGTACTTAATTTCTCCTGCAGACGTTGCTGACGGCACCAGATACAAGTCGGATGATGATATTAATTATTTCGTAAAAGTCACCTCTGCGCAGTCTAATGATTCGTACGAGGGAAGTAATTATCTATTGATCAACGATAGACTTCATGATGCTTCAAGCGTTAAGGGCTATTACAAGGTATCTGATACTAACGATGAAATCGTCTTTAATCTCATAAAAACCGCCGACGTATATGATGCTTCTGCAAATAAATCCTACTACAAAAAGGTAGGTAATAATTATGAGCTTCAAACATCGCTTGTCGACGGTGTTACCGAGCTTTACAGCTATTATGAGATAGAATTTAAAAATCCGTGCGCTGACGGTGAACGCTACGACGGTAAGAGTGTTTACTATTCCGTTGATAATAATGGAAACGTATGCGTTGTAGGCGGACTTGCGCTCGGCTCTTTGGTACAAGACTATTTTACCATAGAAACACCGCAGAGCAAGACTACCGTTGCTGACGGAACTTCCACCTATCACGTGCTTAACGCACGCGGCGATTTCGTTTCAATCGGAGTTCCGGAAAAAGATACTGACCTTACCGATTACGTTTACTTTGCAAGATCATATTCCGATTCTATTACCAATAGCGGAGCAGGGAACACCCTGAGCGTTATTAAAGAAGATCAACTTGATGAATATTATATTCATAACACCGTTTATTTGAAGAAGGAAGTTGATACTAATCACGGTACCAATTTAAGAGTAAGCGCTGTTGAAGTTCTTGGTAAAGATTCGGTTTCCGATTCTATTCGTATTCTTTTTGTTGCTAAAAACGGCAAGGGCGAGATTGCCCGCGCTGATTATAACAACAGAACGCAGACGATAACGCATTGGGATAATGCAAATGCAAATAATGAAGGTATTCTTTTTGATACCATTCTCGGTAACGAGCAAGAAATTATAACCGTAGATATCTACATTTATTTTGACGGTACGGATAATTCTACCGTAACGAAAGATCATTATATGACCGGTCAATCTGTTTCTGTCGAATTCTCGATAGATAAACCGGAGTATATTAAAAATTAAAATTAATTTTCGCGCAAGGCTTCTGTACGGTATGCGGGAGCCTTGCGATGAAAAAGTGAAGCCAGGAAAGCGGTTAGCATTTTTGACTTCAGGAAGGCAAAGTTTTATAACAGTAAGTGAGGAACTGCTATAATGGATAAAGCAAAAGTGAAAAAAATACTTGGCATAGTTGCCAACGTGCTGATATGGGTGTTCGTAGTGATGTCACTGCTTACGACCGTATTGGTGTTCGCGGCGCAGGGCAGTGAGGATGGCGTGCCCGCGATCTTTGGCAAAAGCTTAATAACAATTGAAACAAAGTCGATGGAAGATACCTATAAGGTTGGAGATCTCGTCTTTATGAAGAAGCTTTCCGATGAAGATAAGCTTAATCTTAAAGTTGGTGATATCATAACCTTCCGTACCTCTGTTGACATCAACGGTGACGGCAAGATCGGTGATATAAATACTCACCGTATCCACGAACACGAAGAAGGCTCAACGATTTTTGTAACAAAGGGTGATAATAACCCCAATCCCGATAACATAGCTACTTCGAATACCCCTGCATACACCGTTCACACATCCGATATTATCGGTATATGCAAAGAAAACGGCAGAATCGCAGGACTTGGAGCTGTTCTCGGCTTCCTTCGTTCCTCTCTCGGATTCTTCCTTTGCATAGTTCTTCCCTTGATATTGTTCTTCCTTTATGAGCTTTACAACTTTATTATGGTTGTCGTAAAAGAGAGAGCAAAGAAGGCTCCCGCAGGCGTAGCTCCCACGGTAGACGAAGAGGAGATCAAGCGCCGCGCTATCGAGGAATACCTTGCAGCGCAGAGAGCTAAAGAGGCTGAGGAGGAGATCAAGCGCCGCGCAGTAGAGGAATATCTCGCTTCGCAGAAGGCTGAAAGCTCCGCTCCCAAAGAAGAAACCGCTCCCGCAGACGAAGAGCCTGCAACCCCCGCGAGTGATGAATCATCCGAGGGAAATACAACAGAAGAAACAACAGACGAGAATTAATTTAACCTTTTGATTTTTGATATTTTAAAATAATTCTCTCACGCGTAAATATATATAACAAAAGTTATAGTTATGCCTTGTTGGCATTTTCGCCTTAAAACTATAAAAAATATAGGAATAGGCGCGTAAAAATCGGCAATTATCTTTGAGTTTTTACTCAAAATCAAATATATTCGAAAAAATTAGAAAGTAAAGGCGGTGAAAACGACTAAATGAGTGGATTCCTTGAATGGTTTTATGCTTTTATAACTACTATGGTTAACGGAGTCTGGCAGATCATCTCAGGCTTATTTGGCGGTCTTTTCAAGATATTCAACGTAGTTGATTATTTCAAACAGTTTGGCGCGTATAAGGGCGCGTTCAAGTTTATAGATTGGCTGTTTGCCATTTTATCATTCATTCTCGTAATGGCGATCTGGGGAATTATCATTTACTTAATAATTCTCGGTATAAGAAAGTATATAAGATTCAGAAAGTCAAGAGTCGGTAACGAGGATCTTCTTGAAGAGGTTGCAAATCTTCACCGCGACGTTCTTAAGCTCACGAAGGAGAAGGAAAGAATTCTCGCACTCAAGATAGGTCAGACGAGCGTTTCCGTCGATGACCTTAACGCTATCTTCCGCTCCGAGGATGAAGAAAAAGGCGAGGGCGCTGCAGCGAGCACGGACGACGAGGACAGCAAAGAGCTCGCCCCCCGTTTCTCGAAGCTCGAGGCTATCGACCAAAAATATCAGTATTACATACCCCCGGTTTACAGAAAAGACTTCACGCTTGAGGAGCTTTGCCGCGACTTCCGTAACTTCGCTTGTTCAAGAATGGGGCTCTATTATGAAGAAGAGGTCATCAGATGCTTCTTCGCGGGACTTGCTTCAACTAAGCTTATAATTCTCCAGGGTATATCGGGTACAGGTAAAACCTCGCTTCCTTACGCGCTCGGTAAATTCTTCGAGAATGATGCTACGATAGTTTCGGTTCAGCCCTCGTGGCGTGACCGCACCGAGCTCTTCGGTTACTTCAACGAATTCTCGAAGAAGTTCAACGAAACCGAGGTACTCAGAAGAATATACGAATCCAACCTTAATGACGATATCAACGTAATCATCCTAGACGAGATGAACATTGCCCGTGTCGAGTATTACTTCGCGGAAATGCTCTCTATCATGGAAATGCCCGACTCCTCGGAGTGGACTATCGAGCTCGTTCCTTCCTCATGGGAGAACGACCCCAAGCACCTTGCGGGCGGCAAGCTTACTATTCCCAAAAATACCTGGTATATCGGTACGGCTAACAACGACGACTCGACCTTCTCTATCTCGGATAAGGTTTACGACCGTGCTCTTACCATTAATATCGATACCAAGGGTATTGCATTCGATGCTCCCGATACGCCACCTTCAAAGATCGCTTACTCATCCGTTGAGGCTCTCTACGATAAGGCAGTACTCGAGCATCCCGTAGAGCAAGTATACCTCGATATGATCGAGTCGCTTGACCTCTACGTTATCAAGAAGTTCAGAGTTGCATTCGGTAACCGTATTATGAAGCAGCTTAAGACCTTTGTTCCCGTTTACGTAGCGTGCGGCGGTGACGTTGTCAGCGGTATCGACCATATGCTCGCAACGAAGGTCTTCAGAAAGTTTGAAAGCCTTAACCTCTCTCTTATCAGAGATGAGCTCAAGGGACTTATCAACTATCTTAACACTCTCTTCGGCAAGGATAAGATGAAGTCGTCTATCGAGCTGCTTGAGAGACTCCAGAGAACCTACTAATACGTAAAAAACTTTAAAGAAAGGAGAGCTAAAAATGAATAACAACTATGAGAAATTCAGAAAAGAAGCGTTTTCGGCTCTCCGAGGACTCGCTAAGGAATGCCCTGAGTTTTCCGATGCGGAAATGCTTGTCGCTTCCGCGGAAACCACGGCATCCTTAAAGAGAAATACCGTTCATAAAAATATTGACATAGAGTGGATAGAAAAGATAGAAGCGGCTTTGCCGTATATTGACACTATCGTAAGATTCCCGAAGGTAGCTATAGAGGACGTTGACGAGATACTACCCGTAGAGCTTTCAAGGCATATCACCGAGAAGACCATCAAGCATCTCGCTCAGCATACTAACTTAATTCTCGATATAACCGAGGACGGCGACGTTATACCTCAGAAGCTTCTCAACGTTTTCCACGACGAAACCGTTCTTACTTACGAGAATAAGTTTATAAACACCCTTCTTGCCCGACTTTCCGCTTTTGTTGACAAGCGTTATAAAGCCCTTATGGGTACTAACGCCGTCGAGCGAAATTATAAGTTCAACTATCATACCGAGTTTGAGCATTTCGCAGGAACAGACGATGAAGGCGGTCGGAATACGGCTCGGATAGATCTCCGTATTGAGCTGACCTCACCTCTCAAAACAGAGCTATCCGAGCTTGACTCGGAGCTTTCCGAGCAGTATAACGCTACGCTCGCAAGGCTCAAAAAAATCAATCACGCAATTATTTCATTTATGTCATCGCCGTTCATACGCGCGATGGGAAGAAACTATATACGCCCACCCGTGATAAGAACTAACGCTATTCTTAAGAATAAGAATTTCCGTGAGTGCCTTAACCTGTGGGAGTTTATCGAAAGCTTTGACAAGACCGGATTTTACTTCGTTAACGACGAGTATTCCGAGATGCCGTCAAGCAATTATATATCAGACCTTTATTCCTCGGTTGCAATGCAGTATACGCATTTCTATAACGGAGTTGCGGAAAATCCCGAGGATAACAGACTTCTTTCGAAGAAGCATCTTCAGGAGACCTATCCCGAGTTCGACCCCGATTTCGAGATAGAAGAGCTTGACGATTATATGGTATACGACTCGGAGTATAAAAAGCTCGTACCCGTATCCCGTCTTATGAATAACAGGAAAAAGCTCTCCGAGGATGAAAAACGCATAAGAATGGCTATCGTCGTCGCTCTCAGAGCGGACGAGGAGATGAATGCTGAGCGCCTGCGCCGCGAAGCCGAGTACAGACGTCTTGAAAAGGAAAGACGCCAGCGCGAGGAAGAGGAGGCAAGACGCAGAGCAGAGGAAGAAGCAAGAAGGCTCGCGGAAGAGGAAGCAAGAAGACTCGCCGAGGAAGAAGCGAGAAGACTTGCGGAAGAAGAGGCGAGAAGACTTGCCGAGGCGGCGAAAGCGCCCGTCGAGATCAGATACAGACGCTCCTTTATGTCGCGTCTTATCCAGGCAGAGCCACCGCTTCAGGATTATTATACAGAAATCAAAAACGAGCTTCTCTCGTACCGCGGCGTAAAGTCGAAGGTAAGCTGGAAGTGCGAAACGTATAAAAAGACTAAGGTGCAGATAGCGAAGATCGACGTTAAGGGTAAAACGCTCTACGTTTACCTCGCTCTCGAGCCTGAAAACTATAAAGATAGTAAATACTTCTTTACAAATGTAGCTAATAAACCGGGTTATGGCGAAACTCCGATGCTCCTCAAGGTCAAGAGCGAACGCGGTAAAAACCACGCGATAGAGCTCATCCGCGAGCTTATGCAGAACCTTGGAATCGAGCGCTTTGAGCGCGAGTGGGAGGACTTCCACTTGCCGTATGAGGAAACTGATGCGCTTATCGAGCGCGGACTTATCAAGGTCATCGTGCCTGCGGGCGTAGAGTTGCGTGAGGGTGATGAAACCGTCAAGACTAACCTTGACTTCCTTGATGAATACAAGGATAAGGAAAAGGATGCAGCCGCCTCAGAGGGAGCTGACGTTCCCGCGACCGCGGAACCCGAAATTTCCGAAGAGCCCGTAGCCGAAGAGGCTTCCGAGCCTACAGAAGAAGCTCCCGTCGAAGTGACTGCGGAAGAGGCTCTCGCCGAAGAGGCTGCCGAAACTGAAGCTCCCGCAGAGGAGCCCGAGCTGACGCTTGACGATGCGTTGAAGCTGATAGCAGGCGAGGAGGTTATCCCCGAGCCCGTGGTAAGCGAAGCTACGCCCGAGGCTGTCGCAGAAGAGTCCGAAGCACCCGTTGAAATAAGATACAGACGTTCCTTCCTTTCAAGACTTATTCAGTCTGATGATGAGCTGAAGGACTACTACTCGGATATAAAGAACGAGCTTCTTTCATATACGGGTGTCAAGTGCAAGATCAGCTGGAAATGCGAAACCTATAAAAAGACTAAGGTGCAGATAGCAAAGATAGACGTTAAAGGCAAGATGCTTTACCTCTATCTCGCTCTCGACCCCGATGAATACACAGACAGTAAATACTTCTTCACCAACGTTAAGGATAAGCCGGGATTTGCAGAAAATCCGATGCTCCTTAAGGTGAAGAGCGGCAGAGGAAGAAACCACGCGATAGAGCTCATCCGTGAGCTTATGCAGAAGCTCGAGATCGAGAGAATAGATCGCGAGCCCGAGAACTTCCGTATGCCGTATGAGGACACGGATGCGCTTGTCGAGCGCGGACTTATAAAGGTTCTTCTCCCGAAGGGCGTGACCCTCGATGAGGACGATAAGACCGTACTTACCGACGTTGAGGCTCTCCTTGCGGGACTCCGTCGGCCCGAGGATAAGGAAAAGCCCGCTCATGTTCCCACCGTTGAAGTTAAGGATGACGGCGCTACGGTCGTAGTAACCGTTCACGACGAGGCAGAGGCGGACGTTGTTCGCGAGGCGCTCGACGTTATTGAGGGGACGGGGCTTTCCTCAAGCGGAAGACGCGTCATTATCGTTGATGCGAACGGAACTCCTATCGTAAGACGTAAGGATTACGGTGAGGACGAAATGGACTTCGCGTTCTCGGATACCGAGGGCGCGCCGAGATCCGCACTTATCATTCCCTATACGAGAGCGCAGTATCTTGCTCTCCCGAGAAAGAAGAAAAAGAGCGTTCTTATGAACGTAAAGAAGCTTCTTGAGTACAGAAAGATCAAGCGCTACAGAAATGCTCTTATCTCGCTTCATTCTTCGAATGAAAGAATTATCGAGAGAATAGCTAAGCTTGACGAAAGACTTGCCCTTGCGGCAAAGTTCCTGCCCGACTCAAAGCTCTGGGAAAAATGCGTATTCGGAGTTAAAGGTTAATGCAAAAAACTAAGGTTATAAAAATCGTAAAGCTGACGCTCTCCGCCCTGTGGTGGGTAGTGCTGGTGCTGCTCGCGCTGCTGCTTATGAGCATACTCGGAGCAAAGCTCCGCGGCGAGGTGCCGAAGGTTTTCGGCTACTCGGTTATGCATATCATAAGCAATAGTATGGGTGAAACGATTCCCGAGGGATCGTATATACTGATAAAGGAAACCGATCCCGAGGATATAAAAAAAGACGATATCATATGCTTTTTATCGGATGACCCGACGATCTACGGTTTTCCAAATACTCATAGAGTAGTCGAAGAGCCGATAATTACCGAGGGGGGCATAGAATTTGTTACCCGCGGAGATGCAAATCACGGCAACGATACCGTTACCGCTAAGTCGGATAGACTCGTCGGACGGTACGTTAAGACGATGGGTGGCTTGAAAAGCTTCTCGGATATGCTCGATTCGGGCGGACTTATCACTATAATGGGAGTGCTTCTCGTTGCGATGAGCATAATTTTCCTCTATTCATGGTTGATAAAACTGAAAGAGGAAACGGGAGCAACTACCACAAATTCGGATAAAAACGGTCAAAGTGAAGAAATAACTTGCGAAAAAGTCGAAAATCCCGAGCAAAACAGGGAAGATATCTCCACTTTGATAAAAAGGCTCGAAGCCGAGGGCGTTGATATTGACGCTATGGCAGAGGAGCTTTCGCAAAAGGGAATAAATATCAGGGCGGATAGCTCCGAAGAATAAACGCTTAAACAAAAAGAGAGGAGGAGAGAAAAATGGAAAAAAGCGCAGAAAAACAAAATCAAGCGCAGCTTGACCGTAAGCAGATACTTATCCATGCCGGAAGAATTACGCTTATCGTAGCCGTTCTGCTTCTCGTTGTCTATTTCATATCGGTAATTGCATTCTCTTCATCCTTCTTTGAAGAGTCCTCGGAGAAAAACGCGCTCGTTTATTTTGACGAGGATATGGGAAAGATATCATTGCTCGTTGACGTGCATTACGGTAATCTTTTCGACGTTGCGGAAAAGGTAAAGTACGCGGAGTCGAGAGATGCGGTAAGCGCCGAGCTGCAAAAGTATATCGGCGTTGATCAGTTCGGTAACCTGAGATTTACCTCGGGCGGTAAGAATTATGACGTATACGGCGCAGAGGTGCTCGAGGAGGCTGACGAGATGGTCGAGCTTCTCGCTCATCTCGACGAAAGAGGCTGCACAGACGTATATTACGATGCAATGGTAAAAAAGGAATGCATAGCATTCTACGTTCCCGTTAAGGGTAACAAAAACGTTGACGGTATCATTTCTGTTCTCGAGGCGAGAAATATCATCAAGATAGATGACAATATCAACGAAAAGGCTCTTGCTGTGGCTATCGTAAACGAGGACGGTCAGATATATGCGGATAAGCTCTCGTCGGGCTTTGTCGGCGAGTTTGGTGACAGTACTGTAAACCTTCGCGGAAATTACTACGATTTTATTCATAACGTAACCAGCAACAAGACCACCGTCGAGGGTGTTATGGAGCTTCTCCGTTCGGGAGAGAAGAATGCTGAGATGATCAGTATCTTCGGCAAGAATTACACGGTTGCATCAGCTCCCATAAAGAATTTTGATAATAAGCTAACCTTGGTTATCCTCAGCGCCAGCGAGGGACTTGTCGCGACCGAGATGACTTATATCAGACATATCGTTACGATACTTCTTATAGCTATTCTTTCACTTGTGGTAAGCCTTGTATTTGCAATGCTCTTCAATAAGAAGCGCAAGGAAGCGATGTCAACGGCTAACCTCACGGACGATTCCGTCGGCTGCGCGAACGCGGAGCAGTTCAGAAGACGTACTATCGACACGGTTTACAGGACCTCGAAGAATTACGCCGTCGTCGTGTTCGGTATAAGGCAGTTCAATTATCTCTCGGAATCCCTCGGAGAAGAGAAGGTGACAGAGATATTGAGATTTATCTCGAGCGTTTTCGGCAACTTCTGCGACGATAACGAAACCTACGGATATGCGGGCAACGGAAGCTTCCTCTTCCTTTGCTATGCGGAAAGCGAAAGATACCTTAAGGATAAGATTCGTCTTATAGGTACGCTTTCAAATAAATATGAAGGACTTGAAGCAAGCGGTACTACCCTCAGATTTGAGGTAGGCGTATGCTTTACAAATACAAAAAGACGCTCCGTCAAGGAGCTTATCGACTGCGCTACCACGGCTTCGGGATATCCCAAAAAGGATAATAAGCTCCCGTACTCGGTCTATAACGAGGAGATCGCCGTTGAAACAGCGCGTAACGAAAAAATCGAGGCTCAGATGGAAGAAGCTCTCGCAAACGGAGATTTCAAGCTCTTCCTTCAGCCGAAATATAACGTTAAAGAGGACAGAATTGATTCTGCCGAGGCACTCGTTCGTTGGTTTGACCCGAGCAGAGGCGATTATATGTTCCCCGGCGAATTCATAAGTCTTTTCGAAACCAACGGATTTATTGTTAAGCTCGACCATTTCATATACCTTGAGGTGCTTAAGTATATGAGCCATGCCGCAGAGCACGGCGATAAGATAGTTCCGATTTCTGTTAACGTATCGCGCGTTACGGCAAGCGCTCCTGATTTCCTTGAATTCTATATAGGAAATAAGCACAGATATAAGATCGGTGACGGATTTATCACTGTTGAGTTCACCGAGAGCTTCGCTATGGAAGACTACGATAAGATTTCTCATATAGTTGAGGAGCTTCATAAAAACGGAATGCGTTGCTCGATAGACGACTTCGGAACGGGTTATTCCTCGTTCAACATTCTGAAAAATATTCCTATGGATGAGCTTAAGCTCGACCGCTTCTTCCTCTTCGGCGGTATAAACAGAGAGAGGGACGATCTTGTTATCGAGATGATAGTAAATCTCGCAAAGAGTCTTGGAATGACCGTCGTTCAGGAGGGTGTTGAAACCAAGGATATGTTCGATAAGCTCGTTGGCTTCGGATGCGATATTATTCAGGGTTATTATTACGCAAAAGCTATCTCTCTTGAAGAGTATAAGGTATTCCTTAAGACTAATACTTCAATTAAGTATAAATCTGTGGTCAAATAAGAAAATTCAAGGGGCGGATATCAAAATGTGAGGCATGTGTCTTACGGTTTTAAACTGCCCCTGTTGTATTAAGAAAGGAGCACGCAGAGAATGAGAAACAGCGTAAGATTAAAAATAATATCCACTGCAGTGCTCTTACTCTGCATTGCGATATCTCTTACGGCGGCATCCGTTGCCTGGCTTGCGAGTATGATAACGGTTGATACCGCCGAGGATATTACTGCCAGCTCGATAGCATCTTATTTTGCATCGGGTGACGGAAAAACAGCGGAAACGGCATACGTAATCAAAACACCGACTCACCTTTATAACCTGGCATGGCTGCAGAACAGCGGCGTTTTTACCGAGAAAAAATACTTCAAGCTTGACGGCGCGATTGATATGAAGGGCGCTATTCACGGAGATGATATGACGGGCGGAGCGATACCTCCGATAGGTACGAAGGATGCTCCGTTCATCGGAGAGTTTGAGGGCGGAGGCGCTGTTATCAGCAATCTTTGGGTGTCCACGGTTATGGATGACTGGAAGGAGCATCCCGAGGGATGCGAGGAGTATTCAAGCACTCACGTAGGTCTTTTCGGCGCTATCGGTGCAGGTGCCGTTGTAAATGATTTCATCCTCGATAAGGTAGAAATAAAATCGCACATAAATAACGCGAAGGTCGGAATTATTTCGGGCTATGTTGACGGCAAGCTTTCAAACGTCGGAGTATATAACGGTATCGTTACGCTGACTGCGGGAACGGCTTGCTCGAGTGAATATACGTTGCTCGGTGAAATATCAGAGAATATGTCATGGACCGATAAACCGAGCGAAGAGGGCTCGGGCGGTGACCTTGTCATCGATCCCAATGACTATGAGAATAACGGGGCAAGCGAATTCAATGACGTTGCAGCGGGAACAGCCGTTCAGGTTCCGTACTCTATAGCAGGCACAGCTTATTACGGCGGAGAGCTTGAGGTTCTCGGTGCGAATATATCCTCAAAGGCAATCTGGGATATGCGTAACTATAAAAACGGATCGGGTAACGTTACGTTTGTATCCGACGGAAGCCGTGAGCACGAAAAGATTGCTAATGCATATGAACAGTACGGCCAGGGCGCGACTATTATTCACGCGCCAAACGCTCCTTTTAATACGTCGGGAAATCCAACCGGTACCGTAAGCGCAACGGATGAGAACGGAAACCCGATTTCGATTCCGCAGAGCGGAATATGGTTTAAGCCGCAAGGCGCGGGCAGAGTTGCTATGGCATTTGCCGCTACAAACCAATCGGCAAACAGATATATGATGCTTTATATCTGCGAAAGGGATTCCTCGGGAAATCTTAAAGCTGTAGATACCGTGGAATATATACTTCCTCTTAAGGAGTGTAAGTCGTTCAAGAACGGTCACATTGCTTATTACGAATATAACATATCCGAATCCGATGCAGGAAAATACGAATACGTTATCGGCGCGACAAACGTTTCCGGACATAGCACAGATCAGGTAGGATTCTTTATCCTTATGCTTGCGGGAACTGATATTACAGGCGGTGACGGCGGCGCTTCGGATGACGGAAAGGTAATAGATAATATAGACTACGTAACCTCAACTACGGTCGATATCAGCGCTGCGGATTACGAAGTTCATAACACTATTCTCAAAATTGACGCAGGTACTGTTACGAGCGCGGGAAGCATTTATTATCTTGCGCGTGAGAGCGGCGGCGCATCGAAGGTCTACTACTCAAACCCTGCAAATCTCGGAATAACGATAACCGATATTTCCGAGGGAAAAGAATCGCAGATGACCGATGAAGATGTCTTCGCTGACAGATTACAATCATAAAATTGTATAAAAAAGAAAACTAAACTTTACAAAACAGAAGGGGAGTGGTGCAATTGCTCGAGAAAATATCGTCAAGAGTTACTTTTGCTTTTACGGCGTGCGTGCTGATACTAAGCTTAATTGCATTCGCTTCAATAAACGGAAGTCTTGCCTGGCTTGCCTCGAATAAAGAGGTTTCGGCGAGCGGTATGCAGATAAAAATAAAGAATACCGTTGATATCGAAGCCTCGGTAAAAATACACGGTGTAACGGATATTGAGCAGGTTGAAGGCGTTGATACCAACTATATCTTTGATCCGAATAGTGAAAAGCACGACCTTCCCAAGCACGACCCCAACGGTATCAGCTACGACCGTTATCATAAGGCTCTGGTTTTGCACTTCGAGATAACCGCGGGAGATGAGGACGTATCAGTGATAGTGGATATCGAAGCCTCGGGCGGTGTCACGACTGCGAATGACAATTTTATAAGCAATGCAGTATCATTTACAAAGGCAACGGTAGCAAGCGGCACGTCCGTTGCTGTTAAGGATACCGAAGTTTATAGCTTTGTAACAGTATCCGGAAATAACGTTTCAAAAGAGTATACGCTCTCCCCGGTGTCTTCGGCTTCGCCTATAAATATTACGGCGGGAAGCACGGTTTCGTTTTATATGATAATCGAGTATAACGAGCCGTTTATAGAATATATAAACGCTTATATGCTGAATAACTCCATCGCAAATACAACTGTGAATTACTCAAACGATTTGAAATTCGTTATAGATGTTGTATAATTCTACCGATAATAATTCATCCCTAAAAAATATCGGTAGCTAAGCAAATAATTAAACGCAAAAGAGGGTAGCTCAAGTTGTGCAAAACTTTAGCTACCCTCGAATGCGCTAAGGGGCCAGGGGGATTTAGAGCGAAAATTTGCGTTCTCCCACCTGTGAGGCGTATAAAATTATGTCGAGGGAGGGAAACGCAAATAGAAAATGACTTTAATTTGATGGAGAAATTCGTAGAATTTCAACATTATAACACCTCTTCTTAGCTCATTTGTTGATTTTAGAGCTTCTTTATGTCGTTTTTTTGTCATTTTCGGTTGCGCCTAAATGCGCTAAGGGGCTAGGGGGATTTAGAGCGAAAATTTGCGTTCTCCCACCTGTGAGGCGTATATAAATACGTCGAGGGAGGGAAACGCAAATAGAAAATGACTTTAATTTGATGGA
>JAFQPR010000013.1 GCA_017411605.1 Clostridia bacterium
CAATTCTACAACAACGAACGGATTCAACTCAAAACAAAACTGACACCACTTGAAAAGCGATGCCAGTTCGTCTCTTAAAATTTAATATTTTCTACCAAGAGTCTCTTTTTTTGTGCTGTCTGTACATTTTGGAGCAGTTCAATTGTGTTTTTGCTCCTTAAATATTTTTTTAATGCAAGTTAAACTTGAATTATAAGTAAATTAATCTGCTGCCTTGAAGGTTACCAAACCGATCTGAATATACTCAGCACCGTCTTTTTCACCGTAAGAGAACTCAGATGTTCCGTTAGGTAAAACGAGCTCGGAGGGACCGTCGCCTTCCCAAGTGAGAGTGATCTCTTTTGTTTCGCTGTTAACCTTATACTTACCTTCATGAGTTTTTGAATCACCGATAATGGGATCTTCAACAACTGTTATCTTACCAAGAGGCGAGAAGCTGAGTTCATACTCTGCCAAAGCAAGATCTGCCTCATATTCTCCTGAGATAATGGTGATAGGTCCTGCGGAAAATACGCAAGAAGCAAGGGTGAATACGCATCCTACAAGGAGTACGCATACTAGTAATAGTGTCGTGATTTTTTTCATGTTTGTGTCTCCTTTTTTTATTTTGGTTGTAAA
Source organism: Clostridia bacterium (assembly GCA_017411605.1). Lineage (GTDB taxonomy): Bacteria > Bacillota > Clostridia > Oscillospirales > CAG-272 > UBA1740. Next base: position 619 of record JAFQPR010000013.1, read on the forward strand.
GCAACGACCTGCTTTACTGGGAATATTATAGCATATAATTTTTTGTTTGTCACTAGTTTTTCAAAACTTTTTCTCGGGAAAAATATTAAAAATAATTAAGCAAAAATTGTGCAAAAAGCTATATTGCGTAACACTTTTTCGGGATAGTTACTTTTTGTTTTTTACAGGATTTTCCACGCGCATTTTCTATTTCTCAATTCTTTCCCTTTTTATCCCTTTCTCTCTCTTGACAAACAAAAAGAAAAATGATAAAATTAATAAGCGCTTTTGCGCGAGCTTTATCAATCTTCACGCCGCGCTGAACGCACCACAAACCTTCACGCCGAGCTGAACGCACCATAAACCTTCACGCCGCGCAGTTCGCGGCATATCACTCTCGCATAGCGAGAATATCGCGTCACCTATGGTGACATATCGCGTTTGCCTTGGCAAACATATCACGCAATGCCCTGCATTGCATATTCAGTACCTGCCCACGGCACTTTGGATAGTGCGTCAGACTCCGCATTCCAAAAGCGTAGCTTTGGAATATTGCCAGCTCGGAGATGGCAGTTATAGTTTTTTGCAAACAAATTGATTACCACTTACTTTTAGCCCGAGCGGCAAACTCTTGAGAATTTAATAATACCTGCCCGTAGCGTAGCTGGATAACGCACAAGACTCCGACTCTTGAGATCGTAGGTTCGAATCCTATCGGGCAGGCCAAACGGGCAGGCAAGGTATGCACCGCGGCACGCCAAACGGGCAGGCAAGGTATGCACCACGGCACGCCAAACGGGCAGGCAAGGTATCCACCACGGCACGCCAAAGTTCAACAAGTCTTTTGCTTGTTGATTTTTATTCATTGCCGAAGCAATGATGATATGCCCGTTAAAAAACGAGATATAACCTCGTTTTTTTGCGGATGATTACAATTTTGCAAAATTGATGATATACACGGCAATGCCGTGATTAATAATCCCGGCAGCCACAATACGTGCTGCTTTTTTTACGGAGAACAGTTATGACAGAAAGAGAACTCAGAGAAATAAAAAGGCGTTTCCGCCCCGAACACAGCAATATTCCTAGAATAGTCGGTTGCTTCGTTAACGGGAACGGTGACATTTTATCAAAAATATCACAGCCGCTAGGCACATCCGACTCGGTAGTTTCCGAGAAGCTGCTCGGCGTTATGAAAAAGACGCTTTCGGGTACGCTCGGTACTAACCTTAACGAGATACAGTTCAGCACGGCAGACGTAACGAACAGCGAGCAACACTTGCTGCTTATGAAGCTCCGCGACAGCGAGCTTCGCGACGAAGAGGCTCTTTCGGCATACTATGCGAAGGTTATCGAAAGCGTGAAGTTCGAGGGCAATTACGTTATTTTGCTTGCGAACGATATATATGACGTTCTCACAAAGGGCAACGACGGAGAGGAAGCTGACTCGTCGGAAAGATTTTCGTACATAGTTTCCGCAGTTTGCCCTATCAAAAATATTCCAGAGGCTCTCACCTTCCGTGAGTCGGACAGCCTTTTCCACACCGTCAGCGCAGCGGGACTTCTCGGCGCGGTTGAGCTTGGATTTATGTTCCCTCTCTTTGATGACAGAAAAACTAATATTTACGGCGCGCTTTATTACACGCGAAGCCTCTCCGAGTCTTATCCCGAGTTTACCGATAACGTATTCGGTAAGTCCTCGCCTATGCCCCCGAAAATACAGAAGGCAACCTTCAACGAATGCTTAGCGGAAGCGCTTTCCGACGAGCTCGATTTTGAGGTCGTTCGCTCGGTGCATACGCAGTTTGCGGAGATAGTTGAGTCACATAAGGAATCAAAGGACCCCGAGCCGCTCGTTATCACTAAAGCAACTGTCAAGAGCGTGCTTGAAGGCTGCGGAATTGCCGAAGAAAAGGTTGAGCGCGTCGGTGAAGCTATGGATGAAAGCTTCGGCGTAGGCGCATCTCTTACCCCGAAGAACATCGTTGACACGAAGAAGTTCGAGCTCACTACTCCCGACGTTACGATAAAGGTCAATCCCGAGCACAGGGAGCTTGTTTCAACGCAGATAATCGGCGGCGTTCAGTACATAATGATACGAGCTACCGAGGGTGTTGAGGTTAACGGTATTAATATAAAGTTTGAGGATAATAATTGATCGATGCTCGAAAAAAGAGGAACAGAACTAAACTCTGCTCCTCTTTGTTTTTTTGTTCGGTTATGCCAAAAATCACAAGCCGCGGCAAAGTGAGTTTTGTGGAGAAATCTTCGTTCTTCGCGCCGTGAGGCGTACATAAGTACGTCGAGGCGTGAAAACGGAGATAGCAAGCAAAAAATAAAAAATTGGAAGAAAACCTTTGGTTTTCAACCTTAACACTTTATCTGCATATGAGTTAAAAAGAGGAACAGAGTCATTCTCCGTTCCTCTTTTTTGCTTGCGATTCTACCAAAAATCACGCGCCGAATTAGCCCATCTTTGCGAGAATCTGCTTTAACAGGTCCTCCGTCGTCGGATTTGCTTCGCGCTCAAGTCTTGCAGCTTCAGCCGCAGCCGCTGCTTCCTCTGCAGCCTTCGCCGCAGCAGCCTCTTCCTCTGCCTTTTTCTTCTCTGCGAAGTAGATGCCAACAGCTACTCTATCGTACTTGTTAATACCCTTTTCCTTAAGCTCCTTCTTCTGAGCTCGTGTAAGTCTTCCCTTATTGAGCATCTCGGTGAATTCCTTATGCTCTTCTCTGAACTTGTTAAAGATTTTAACTATCGAGAACAGAACGAGAGCTACAAGGAAGAAATTAATTATAGCATTGATGAAGCTACCCCAATCTATGTAAATAGAATTTGCGAGGTCAATCTCCTTGCCTATAACCGCGCCAGCCTCATCAAGAACATCCTTTTCTGCTTTGATAAGGAAGGTATGAAGATCGGAAAGCGAATCTTTGCCGAAAATAACTGCAAGAAGCCAGTTGATTATGGGCTTAAGCACGAAGTTGCTGAGTCCGTTTACGATTGCGGTAAACGAGCTACCTACGATAACACCGACAGCCATATCAACTACGTTGCCGCGCGTTATAAACTTTTTGAATTCTTCAAAAAACTTTTTCATTTTCTTCTCCTTTGTTTTATTTTGTCGATTTGCTGTTCTTATTTTACAATGTTATTTATTAAAAGTCAAGTATTATTATAAATTAATCAATCACCCTAGGAACAAAGAGCTGCTGTCAAATTCAAATCCGGATATTTTTTTGTAAATATCGGACACTGTTATTGATTTTGCCGAGAAATAATGTTAAAATAACAGTATAAATACAAAAGTGAGATAATTTATGAAAAGCTCTATACTTGAAAAAATAAATAAAATCAATATAAATCCAAAACGTGACAGAAATCACGGTCTTTCTGTCCTATGGATAACCGCAACCACAGATGAGAACCGTAATACCCTTACCTTCAGAAATCACAGCCACGCATTCTACGAGGCTCATATTATACGCGACGGTGAGATAATATACGGCATTGGCGGAAAGGAAATTCGTGTATCTCGAGGCAATATTATTTTAATAGAGCCAAAACTTGTTCACCGCGTTATCAGACACAGCGAAAATCTTTTTAAGGTTACGGTAAGCTTTGACGTTATGAATAAGGAAAAGTTTTTCGGCGGTAAATTCAATGAGGGAAGGCTTTTGATCAGAATGCCTTCCGAAATCGAGAACAGCATTTTATTTCTTGCGGAATCGGGAAAAAGCTTTGGCACTTACAGTGATGATATAATCGAGTCCAGACTACGTGAAATCGTGTATATTATAGCCGACGCAGTTTCCGACTCTAAGGCGCAGTCTACGGACGAATACGACGGACGGATATTCAGAGCAAAAAAATACATAGAAGATAACCCCTCAAGCTTCTTTACCTGCGGTGAGCTTGCTGCGCTGTGCCGCCTCAGTGAAAAACAGATGGCACGCCTGTTTTATAAATATGAGGGAAAATCCATGCTTACTTACATACATGAGCAAAAGATTGATGTAGCAAAAGCACGGCTTACGAATAGTGATGAGACCCAGGAAAGCATTGCACTTTCACTCGGATTTTCAAGCGTGCATTACTTCAACAAGTTCTTTTTAAAACACGCGGGAGTAGCTCCCGGAGAATTCAGAAAATCCATAAAAGAAAGCCATAATTGACAAGGCTTTTTGCAAAAAACGGACATTTTTTATACATTTCGGGCATTTACTTGAAAGACTCCCGTATTTATTGTACAATTATCTTGAGTGATAAACTAATTCAATAAATACGGGAGAATTTTTATGAAAAAATTTCTTGTTATGACGGATATCGAGGGCGTAACGGGCGTTACGACCTTTGCAGAGGCGGAAAACAGCCAGCTCGGCAGAGATATGCTTATGAACGATCTTAATGCCGTACTTAACGGCATTTGGCAGGCGGGCGCTGAGGCTGTTGTTTACGATATGCATACCGACGGAAGGAATATTGATCTTACAGACCTTTACGTTCCCGTGGTACGCGGAAAACCTATTCTCGGTGATAAATGGCGCGGAGTTGGAGGCGAAGGCTTTGACGGTCTTTATATGGTAGGACTTCACACTATGCAGCATACTGGCGCACTCCTAGCGCACAGCTATCTTAAAGAATATGATTCTATCCATCTCAACAGCATTCTCATCGGCGAGATAGGAATGGAAGCGGCACTCGCGGGTGAGCATGGCATTCCCTTAAAGTTCGTTTCGGGTGACGACTTGGGTTGCCGCGAAGCAAAGGAGTTTATTCCGGGAATAGTAACCTATGCCGTTAAGGAGTCTCTCGGTAACGATACTGCTGTTTGCTATCCGCCAAGGGTAACCGCATCGGGACTCACAGAAGCGGCAAAGGCTGCGGCAGAAGCAAATATCAAACCTTTTACCGTAAGCGCGCCCTATGAAATAAAAATCAAATTCTCGGATTGCGAGTATCTGAGAATAATGAAAGATATCCACCCCGAGATTTTCGAGAACGAGAACACCGTTGTTATGAGAGGTGAAAATCTTCTTAAAACTTGGTCGAAATACCTTGCTTATGAAAAGGAAATGGTATCAAAATGAAAACAATACTTGGCATAAACCATCAATTTCTCTATCCCGATGCAATTGTAGACACTGCGGCGCATACTAACAGTCTCAAGGAGCTTTCCTCTTTCGATAACATTGATGCGCTTGACTGCTGGCTCTGGCGGGGTGAGCGAGCAAAGGAAGAAGCGGAGATACTTAAGGCTTCAGAAAAGATTATAAACTATAATATCGGCGACAGATTCGGCGAGGATATCTGCCGTCCTGCGGCAGCATCGGCATCCGAGCGTGATCATGCCTACTCGACAATAATGCGTGAGATAGAATACGCGCTGATGCTCGGCTCAAAGAAAATAGTTTTCGGCTCGGGGCCCGACGTTCCAAACGATAGAGACGGAGCGCAAGAGAGATTCTTTGAGTTCGTTATGAAAATACTTGGAGAGCTCCCAAAGGACGTTACGCTTGCCCTTGAACCTACGGACAGAAATATAGATAAATATTTCTTATACGGCCCTCTTGATGAAACTATTGCGCTTACAAAAAAGATAAGAGCTGAAGGGTACGGCAACTTTGGAATACTGCTTGATATGTGCCACGTTCCGATAATACACGAGACTCTTGATTCTGCATTGAAAAAGGCTAAAGACTCTCTCGTTCACATCCATCTTGGAAACTGCATGATAAAGGATAAAACCGATGCGCTTTACGGAGATAAGCACCCCGCCTGGGGCTATCCCGGAGGTGAATATGCAGAAGCAGAAGCAGTGCAATTCTTAAAGGCTCTTAAGGCTATGGGATATACCGATAAGCCTAAAAATACTATCACCTTTGAAATGAGAAGAATCGACGGGCTCGGTGCTAAAGAAAGTCTTTCCGAGTTTATCCGCATATACAAAAAAAGTATGAATTGAGAGGTCAACCGATATGAAATATACTATAGAAGCCAAGAGCTACGGCTCGTACGACGTTGTTGTTTGCGGAGGCGGAACTGCGGGATGCTTTGCCGCAATTGCCGCCGCAAGAGGAGGAGTTAAGACTCTGCTTATCGAAAGATCATTCAAGGTTGGCGGTATGCTCACCGTTGGAAACGCGGGAATCACCAAATTCACGGAGCACTGCAGAGACGTTGACGTATATAAATCCGAGGTTCTTGACGTACTTGCAACCGAACCCGAGCGCGTTCAGGTTGTTAGAGGAACACCTCACGAATTCGTTGACAGACTTCTTGCACGAGGCGGAGGCGTTGGAACAAACGGCGTTGCGGGCAGCTATATATTCAGCGAAAAGGCAGCAGCAGAGATGACTCTGCTTGAAATGCTTGACGAGGCGGGCGTAACCGTGCTTTACGATACTAGAATTTGCCTTGCGAACAGCGAAGACGGAATTCTCAAAAACATTGTTGTTTGCAACAAGGACGGTTTTGCCGAGATAAACGCAAAATACTTTATTGATTGTACGGGCGATGCAGACGTAGCGGCACAGGCAGGCGTACCTTTCAGAGTTGGTGCATCCGAGTATGACGTTGAAAAGGGTGGAGCAAAGACGGTTGGCGAGCTTCAGCATATGGGCGCTATGCACCGCGTTCGCGGAGTTGATTTTGAAAAACTTTTCGCTTACCTTGAAGAAAATCCCGATAGATTCTTCCAGCACGAATTCGGCGTTATGTCTCTTGAAAACGTGAAGGAGAGCTACCGCAACGGAGAGATGTGCGTTTTCCGAGTTATGGCAGACGTGCCGGGCATTCCGGGGCGAAGACCCGTTCAGTTTTACAATCTCCCCGAAAAGGATGAGGCTATAATCCTCGGTCACTATGCTGGATATCACGGATGCGGAATCGATGCTTTCACACTCAGTGATGCGCAGAAAACGCTCCAGCTCAATACCAAAAAGATGAAGGAATACCTCAGAGCTATCCCCGGTCTTGAGAACCTTGAATTCATATATATTCCTGACGTTGGCGTAAGAGAAACAAGACATATAGAAGGTGAATATACCATCACGGAGATAGACGTTCTCTCAAGTAAGAGGTTTGAGGACTCGGTTGCCTGCGGCGGTCATCCTATTGACATTCATCCCCTACCCCCGGAAATCGAAAATATTGATCTTAACCACTGGCGATTCTATATCCCCTACAGAGTTATGCTCCCGAAGGGTATTGACAATCTTCTCATCGCGGGAAGAGCCATATCCGCAACAAGAATGGCATCGGGCGCTATCCGCCCCACGGCGCAGTGCATGGCTCTTGGCGAGGCGGCAGGTGTTGCTACAGCTATTCTTACCGAAAACGGCGGCGCGGCACGTGATATAGACATCAAGCTACTTCAGGAAAATCTCAAGAAAAACGGCGCTATATTCTAACAAAGTAAGACTCCACTCAGAGAGCCGCGAATCTATCAGTATAGAATATATCGACGTATTTCCCGCTAACCAATACCAACCTAAATATTGGACAAAATAATTATTGAAAAAATTATTTTCTTATGCTATAATTTAGCCGTGAGTATAATTTCTCACGGCTAATTTGATTTTTGGGGTATTGTATTATGGCAAGATTATTTGACGAGCATATAAAAAGAAGCGTTCGCTCACTGAACGGCGCGTGGCGCTTCAAGGTTGATAAAAACAGACGCGGAGAGGACGAGAGATGGTATCTCGGACTCACCGATGCCGAAACCGTGAACATTCCCTCGGTTTGGAATACCGAGTTCGGGCTTCTCGACTATACGGGCGTTTGCTGGTATGAAAAGAGCTTTTATTTCGAAGGCAACCTTAGACTGAACTTCGGCGCGGTTATGACCGAGTGCCGCGTTTGGCTTGACGGCGAGTATATCGGCAGCCACTACGGCGGATTTTGCGAATTTTCGTTTATTATTCCCTCTCTTCCTGCGGGCGAGCATAGACTTACGCTTTCCGTAGATAACACCTTTGATAAGCAATCTATCCCTCAGGCGAAAGTTGACTGGTATCACTATGGCGGTATCATTCGCGACGTCGAGGCGGAAAAACTCGTCGGTATCACGGCGATAAATCACAGATTTGAATATACGCTTGACAAAGAATTTGAGAGCGCTGTGGCGCGCGCGGTCATCGAGCTTTATAACGCAGAGGATAAAACGGTTACGTCAAAGCTTACATATACCGTCGGAGATAACGTTATATACTCGGATGATATAACCCTTTCGGCGCACGAGTATAAAACCGTGACCTCGGCAGACTCGAAGCTCGAAGATATTAAGCTCTGGGATATCGGCGCGCCTAATCTTTATACCGTAAAAATAGAAACAGAGAGTGATGACCTTTATGACAAGGTCGGCTTCCGCCACGTGGGAGTAACTCCCGAGGGCGTGGCGCTCAACGGAAAGCTCATCGAGATACGCGGCGTTAACCGCCACGAGGAGCACGCAGAGTTCGGCTTTGCCTTCCCTCCCTCGCTTATGAAGCGCGATCTCGATATCATCTTCGACCTCGGTTGCAACGCGATACGCGGCTCGCACTATCCTAACTCACGCAGATTTATGGATATGGTTGACGAGGCGGGACTCCTCTTCTGGTGCGAGATACCAATGTGGGGCTGGGGCTTTTCTCCCGAGGCTCTCGGTGACCCCATAGTTATCGAAAGAGGCGCCAAGATGCACCGCGAGATGCTGAAGTATTACTACAATCATCCCTCTATCATTATCTTTGGAATGCATAACGAGATACATACCGAGTGCGAGGTTTCCGTGCCGCTCACGAAAAAGTATTACGAAATCCTCAAGGCACACGGCGGTAACAGAATCGTGAGCTACGCTACCGACAAGCCGCTGAAGGACCTTTGCCTTGAATACTGCGACCTCATCTCCGTCAACGCTTACTTCGGTTGGTACGAGGGCGATATGTACGGGTGGGAAAAGTTCTTCGATAAGCTCAGAGAAAGACGCGCATCTCTCGGTATAGAGCATAAGCCCGTTATAATGAGCGAATTCGGCGCGGCGGCTCTTTACGGACATCACACCTTTGATAATATTCATTGGACCGAGGAATATCAGGCAAACGTGCTTGAGCACGCGCTTGAGCTGTTCCACCGCGATCCTATGTGCTGCGGATTCTTTATCTGGCAGTTCTGCGATATAAGAACCTGCCTTGAGGCGGGCATCAACCGCGCAAGAGGCTTCAATAACAAGGGTATCCTCAACGAGCAAAGAAAGCCAAAAGCCGCTTACTATAAGGTTCGCGAGCTTTATCACAAATTCACAAATTAACATTTTTAGTGATAAACTGATTTTGGCATGAATCTTCTGAAAAATCAAGCGGAGATACATTTATGAAATTAAATCTGAAAAATATGATACTTTCGGTCGATTTTGAGCGCGGTCGCATCGACTCGCTTTTAATGCTCGGCAGAGAAAGACTCGGCGGTAAGATGCCGCTGTTCAAAATAATACTGCGCGACAGAGAACACAGAGTTTCTTCCGTTACGTCTTTCGATGCAAAATGCGTGAGGCTCTTATCAGACGGAGCTGAATACTCAGGCTTCGGTGAGTATGACATTACCGTTAAAGCAACGGTCAAGGCAGTCAGCGATGAGGTGGAATGGTATATTTCCGTTACTCCGAAGAGCTATGATATTCTTATCGAATCGGTTGATTATCCGCTCGTTAAAATGCCTATGCTCCGTGAGAACGCCACGGGCGGCGGTGAGATACTCTTCCCTATCAACGAAGGCGTTATCGTTTCCGATTATTACAAAAGGGCGAAGGGGTGGTTCAAGCATAAAGAGCCCGAATTCCCCTCCGAGGGAAATTATGCGATATTTCCAAACATGATATGCTCGCAGATGCTATCTTATATCTTTGACGATTGCTCTCTTTACATCGGCGCGCACGACAGTGAAAGAGCTGTAAAGCAGATAGACTTCTTTGAGGAGAACGGCGGCATCAATATGCTGTTTCGACTTTTCTCGGGAGTATCGTACGGAGAGCGCTTCGAAACACGTTATCCTATCGTTTTCTCTCTTCCGGGTAACGCATGGGAGGATTGCGCGGAGCGGTATCGCGCCTGGTTTGAGAATAATCTTCCCAAAAGAGCGAAAAAGATAAAAGAGAACGCCGCTCTTCCCGCGTGGTATTCAGAATCACCGCTCGTTATAGCTTATCCCGTACGCGGATATCACGATATGGATGAAATGAAGCCAAACAAGCTCTTCCCATATATCAATGCAAAACCTATGGTTGACGAAATAAAATGCGCTACGGGTGCGAGAATACTAGCGCTTCTTATGCATTGGGAAGGAACTGCTCCCTGGGCTCCCCCTTACGTCTGGCCGCCGTTTGGCGGCGTGGAAGCATTTACCGAGTTTGCGGATGCGCTCCACGAAACGAACGACGTACTCGGAGTTTACTGCTCGGGCTTCGGTTATACTATCAAAAGCAACCTTCTCGACTATAATAACGAGGATGAGTTCAAATTGGGAGAGCTTTCACGCGCTATGTGCGCAGATAGGGACAGTATTCCAAAAATAAGCAAAATATGCACAGGACAGCGTTCGGGTTATGATATATGCCCCGCGACGAAGCTCGGACAAAGCATTCTTGAGAAGGCGTACACGCCTCTTTTCGACAGTGCGACAGACTACGTTCAGATACTGGACCAGAACCACGGCGGAGGACAGTATTTATGCTTCTCAGAGAAGCACGGCCACGCACCGACAGCAGGTCTTTGGATGACTCATAATATGCAGGAAATGCTCGCGCGATGGAATGACAAAAGCAACGGAAAAATATTTGGCTGCGAATCGGCATCAGCCGAGCCGTTTATAGGAAATCTGCTATACAACGACAACCGCTTTGAGCTTAATTATATCTTCGGCAGACCCGTTCCCTTCTACGCATACGTTTATCACGAGTATATAAGGAACTTTATGGGTAATCAGGTTTGTTGCCCATTCCCGTCCGAGGTCGATACCATACGTTACAGGCTCGCATACTCCTTCGCTATCGGCGACAGTATGACGCTTTCTATGACACCCGACGGAGATATACTTTCCGGCTGGAGCACGAGAGATTTCGTAAACTTCCCCGATAAGGAAAAAACCTATCGCTTCATAAAAAATTTGACCGCCCTCTATAAAAACGGCGGTAAGGATCTGCTCTATTGCGCAAGAATGGTCAAGCCCGAGCCCGTGATATGCGACAGCGTCACATTTGAGGTATGGGACGGATTTAAGAATACATATCCCGAGCTTCATTACGCCGCATACGAGGTGAACGGTGAGCGCCGCCAGATAATAGTCAATCCCTGGGACGAGGATAAAAATTGCAAGATAGCAGAAAAAAATTACACTGTTCCCGCGCTGTCGGCAATAATTATTGATTTATAAAACTAATAGTCAAAAGCGATTATTTCTCGCTTTTGACTATTTTTGTTTACGTTTATTTGATTTTCAGCGTTTTAAGATATGCTTTTTGCTCGGGTGTTATACGGTAGCTTTCGACCGCCTTCTGAATTGCTTTATTATGCACCCACGCATCAAGACGTCGCTCTTCAATGTAAGGTAGAATGGACTCATACTGCTTTGCCAGCGCGGTTGCGAAATACCAGGATATCATCATATTAACGTAGTACTCATTACTGCGAATTTTTGACACGGTTGCAGGGTAACACGGTAAAAACCGCTCGTCGAGAAAATAGACCATAAGAAGCTCAATAGCATAGCGAACGGTATACGGCTTATCCGAAGCGAGCCATAACTCTATAAAGGGTAAAAGCTTATCCGCGTTTTTTGCAAAGCACTTCGGTCTGAATGAATCGCAGGTCGCCCAGTTATCAATAGAGGGCAAAAAATTCTCGGTAAGCCTTATGCACTCGGAAAAATCCTTGATACCCGAAATAAGAAAAGCGTGAAGATTGTTCTCTTCAAAATACGTATGCGGAGCGCCGTCAAAGAAGGCGTATATATCCGAAAAATCATTTTTCCCGTAAGCATCGTCAAGAAGCTCCCGTGCATATGCGCGCAGAGCGGGTGTGCGCACCCCTATGACTTTATTCTTATCTACCGAGGGCATAAGCGCCGATGAAAAATCACGGTATTTTAAGTCCTGCAAAGAGATGAGCTTTTCTCTTATCTTTTCTCTTATTTTTTCCTTTTTCATACCTTTCACCTGCCTTTACTTTATTTTATCACAGTCTTATTTTCTTTTCAAGTAAATATGTGGAATATTCCTTGATTTAATGCTCATATTATTTATCAGAAACAAAAAAACTATGGCGGTGATTGTTATGAAAAAAATAAAAGAGCTATGGAATAAATACAAGGTCTATATAATTTCCTGCGCTATCGCGCTCGGTGTCGGAGCGTTATCCGCTTTGCTTACAATGGGGAATATGGCGCTCTTTGACGAGGTGAAAAAGCCACCTCTCTCCCCTCCCGGATTTCTTTTCCCCGTTGTCTGGACTATACTTTATATTCTTATGGGTATATCCGCGGCAAGGATTTTCAAGCTGAAGGGTGTGTATGAAAACGAGGTCAGAGAATCACTCACGTATTATGCGGCGAGCCTCGTCGTCAATTTCGCTTGGAGTATCATATTCTTCAACTTCGGCGCGTTTCTTCTCGCGTTCGTATGGCTCCTGCTTCTTCTCTTCCTTATAATAAAAACCGTAGTTAATTATCACACGATAGATCCTCTTTCTGCTTATCTGCAGATACCGTATATAATTTGGGTAACCTTCGCGGGATATCTTACCGCAGGGATCGCGATTTTGAACTGACGGTTTCAGCTTGTAAGTATTTTCGACCTCGTATTGAAATTATTTTCAATTCCGTATTGACAAGAGCGCTTCATCGTGCTATAATGATTTTACTTTATTAAACCGTTGACGCGGAGATAACGATAGAAGGTGGCTTCACAGAGAGTCCGGGCAGCTGCGATCCGGATAAGCGCACGCTACGGCGGCAGTTTTACTGCCCCGCTATGAGTTTTTCACTCATTGTCAAATGGACCGCTGAGGGTGCAGTCAAATGCATAGTAGTTTCCGAAGCTTTGCGAGCCGTTTTTCAAAAGCGGCGCACAGTGCATCTATGCGGCAAGACTTCGGTATTGATCTATGCAAAGTATTCTGCAACGAGATCGCGCGTTAAGCGATAAAGCTATGGCACGTAGCTTGAAGAGTACGGCTCAGCCGTAAATCAAGGTGGCACCGCGGATATTTTCGCCCTTGACAGAACCTGACACTGTTCTGCCTCGGGCTTTTTTTGTTTTGAAAGATAATGCCGATAATCTTATTATCTCAGCTTCGGTAAATCTATCAGAGCATTAATTATCCTGACGCTGTCGGTTTACTAAAGAATTATTTATTACTCGGGGAGAGTCAAAAAAATGGAAAAGAAAAACTTTGATTTCAGCACTTATTTTAAAAATTATCCCGACAATGACGGTTACTTCGGTAACTACGGGGGAGCATATATCGCGCCCGAGCTCAAGGCGGCAATGGAAGAAATAACCGACGCGTATTTCACTATTTGTAAATCAACAAAGTTTATTGGCGAGCTCAGACGCATAAGACGTGAGTTTCAGGGCAGACCTACGCCGATATCCCATCTTGAAAGACTCTCGGCCTCAATTGGAAACGTTCAGCTCTACGCGAAACGCGAGGACCTTAACCACACGGGAGCGCATAAGATAAATCATTGCATGGGTGAGGCTCTTCTCGCAAAATATATGGGCAAGAAGAAGGTAATCGCCGAAACGGGCGCGGGCTCTCACGGCGTGGCTCTCGCCACCGCGGCGGCATACTTTGGACTTGAATGCGATATTTATATGGGCTCGGTCGATATAGCGAAGCAAGCTCCCAACGTTGCGCGAATGAAGATACTCGGCGCAAACGTTATTGAGGTTAAGGAAGGTCTTGCAACACTCAAGGAAGCCGTTGATGCCGCATTCGAAGCTTACTCAAGAGAATACAAGGACTGCATTTACTGCATAGGCTCGGTCGTTGGCCCTCACCCCTTCCCTATGATGGTAAGAGATTTCCAGAGCGTTGTCGGCGTTGAGGCGCGCGAGCAGTTTCTCTCAATGACGGGAGAGTTGCCCGACGCACTCGTTGCCTGCGTTGGCGGCGGCTCGAACTCTATGGGTATTTTCTCAGGCTTCCTCGGTGACCCCGTTGATATTTACGGTGTTGAGCCCGGAGGTATCGGCAAGGAGCTCGGCAATCACGCCGCAAGCCTTACTTACGGCGAGGAAGGAATAATGCACGGATTCAAGAGCATTATGCTCAAGGGTGATGACGGTGAGCCCGCCCCCGTATACTCTGTTGCGAGCGGTCTTGACTACCCTTCCTCGGGTCCCGAGCACGCATTCCTACGTGATATAGGCAGAGTAAAATACGATGCTATTTCAGACGATGAAACGATAGACGCATTCTTCAAGCTCTCACGCCTCGAGGGTATTATCCCCGCGATAGAGAGCGCTCACGCGGTTGCGTACGCATGCAAGCTTGCGCGCGATATGAAGCGCGGCTCAATTCTCATTAACCTCTCGGGCAGAGGCGATAAGGATATGGACTTCATTATCGAAAAGTACGGTATTAAATGATTTTTTGCAGACTCATTCTCTTACTTTTATATAAAAATACAGGGGCTGTCGCATTTAGGCATAACCGAATAAAAAACAGGGGTATTGTGAAATAAACACAGTACCCCTTTAATAGTAA
>JAFQPR010000093.1 GCA_017411605.1 Clostridia bacterium
GCTTAATTCCTTAATAATTGGAAGTAATTCACTTACTTTTTGGTATTTTCTTGCCATAACAAAAACCTCCTATGGTAGCAACTTTATTCTACCATAGGAGGCTCTTTTTTTCAATTGTCCGTTTTTTACGGACTTGTGCACAATGAAAAGAATCATTTCCACCCTTCTTGTATGCGTTCTTCTTGTAGGTTGCGTAGTTGCGATGGCTTCTTGCAGCAAGGTTTCCGAATCTTATGCAGAAAAGATCAACAAGGCAGCAGAGAAAGATGAGCATTACACCGTTGATAAGGTTCTTGACGATCTTGGCGATGAGGCTATTGATGATTTCTATAGCTCTCTTCTTAAGTCCGGCATAATTATTGCAGTTAAGGGTTGCGAAAATTATGACGAGATCGAGGACAAGTGGGATGACGGTAAAGAAGTTAAAGGTATCGTAATTACTATCGCAGGTGGCAAGGCAATTAAGGCTGAGTACCGTGTAATTACCGATAAGGATAAATAATCATCCTAAATAAAAAGGGAGTTGCAAAACTCCCTTTTTATTTTGTGCTTTCCGTAATCAAAATCATTCTTTTTCCAATTTTTGTGACGTAGTCTATTGTATGCTTGGTTCCTTTTGAAGAGCCATCCCAAATTATCAAGGCTATATCGCAAAGCTCTACCATTTTTTTATTACGCTTAAGCGGGGCAGCCTTTCCGTAAAGATATTTCATAAGCACCTCCGAGTGGTCTATAAACCTTATAAAATACATAATGTTTACTATATTATAGCATATAACAATTAAATTGTAAATAAGGTAAAATATTTTTGTTGATAATATTATAAGCTATAATCAACATTTATGATGCATTTCAATTTCGGAGGCAATATGGTAGAGAGTCAATATAAAATGAATTTAATAAAAATAGGGTTAAAAATTGCTTATTACAGAAAGCTTCAAGGGATGACGCAGGAGGAGCTTGCGGAGGCTTGCGATTTATCCTCCGGTTATGTTTCGCAGCTTGAAGCGCCGAATTGCTTTTTCTGTCCCTCGCTGAAAACTTTATTTAACATCGCGGAAGTTCTCGGTACTACGGTTTCTAAGCTTACGGATATAGAAGATTAATAATATATGTTTTTGCGTTAAAGCTTTAAAAAGCATCACTATAATACAAAACGAGAGCAGCACTCCTAAAGCTACTCTCGTTTTGTATTATAGTAATTAAGTTTTGATTATTCAGTAACCGTAACTTCCTCTTTTGCATCCTCCGCGGCTGCTTCAGCGACGAGCGCTTCTGCTTCTTTTGCGGCATCGGATTTTTTTGTTTTTGAGGAAATGAATGCGCAAACCTTAGCCCATAGAAGCTTAACGTCGGAAACGAAGCTCTTGTGGTCAAATATAAGACTGATAAGGAAGCAAAGGAAGGGAACTATGAGATAAACGGGAACTATCAGCCAGAACCAAGGCCAATACTTTTCCTGCCCTGCGTATTCACCGACGGGAATCGTCTTGAAGAATTTAGGACAGAATGCCGCGAGGAAATCTCCTATCGCATCGTCCGTTCCGGGTCCCCATATATACGAGCTGTTCTTATAGTTGATATCGAAGAAGTCCGTATTATCACGCAGAGGAATAAATCCGAGCTCGGACTGGAAGATCTGGTTGAGCATAATGAAGAGCATCAAGCAGAGAAGTCCCGTAGGCGCGGAGTAGATCTTCTTGTAAGAAATCTTATGATGCTTAAAGAGCACCATAAGAAGCGGTACTGCGAGAAGCATCCAGTGGTGGAAGTAGAATCTTATAATGTCAAGCTGCTCACCGAGCTGATCTCCCTTCGCCAGAGGCTCCTGGGGATAGAAGAGCGCGATAAGTCCGCTGATAACGCCTATGTAAAACATATAGTTCTTAACCTTCTCGTTCTTCATAAAGAACATAAAGGGGAAGAGAGCTATATTCGCGCCGCATATATTTACGAACCACGAATCTCTGAGCATTCTCGCCTCATCGGTAGAGTATGGCGGATAGTATACCTTTGTGAAGTGAGCTATAAGACCGAGCACGAGAATTGAAAACAGAACTGCCTTCTGTATCTTAACGCTCTTATTACGTAAAAGAAAATAAAGTCCCGTAGTAATTCCGCCGAGCAGTAGCAGCCAGAAGAAATACCAACCGTTAAACATTCCAATAATCATAAAAAATTCTCCAAAAACGTTTTAAATTAACAATAAATTAAAGGGTCATTTTGTCGAATAATTGTTCCAACGTTTATATAATAGCACTTATTAAAATAAAAGTCCCGTTTTTTAAGATTTTTTAAGAATGTTTAATAATACTTAATAATTAAAAGTAATAAATAGCATATAAAAAGACGGTTTGCCTGCATTCCGTGAGAAATAAAAAGCCTTCTCCTGTGGGAGAAGGGGGACCACGAAGTGGTGGATGAGGAGTAAGCTTATGCTTGTGCCATCTCATCAGTTACGCTTAACGTGCCGCCCTTCCTCATCGGAGAAGGCTTGTTTATTTTAAGTTTTTATATCATTACAATACCTTTGATAAGAATGCGCGAGTTCTTTCCTGCTTGGGATTACCGAAGATCTCCTCGGGTGTACCTTCCTCGACGATATAACCGCCGTCCATAAATATAACTCTGTCGGAAACCTCACGGGCAAAGCCCATCTCGTGAGTAACTACGATCATCGTGTATCCCGCCTTGGCAAGACCCTGCATAACCTCAAGCACCTCGCCGACCATTTCGGGGTCGAGAGCAGAGGTGGGCTCGTCAAAGAGAATAACGTCGGGATTCATAGAAAGCGCACGCGCGATAGCAATTCTTTGCTTCTGACCGCCCGAAAGCTGAGCGGGCTTCGCGTTAACGTATGCGCTCATACCAACCTTTTCGATATACTCGCGCGCGATTTTTTCCGCCTCGTCGCGAGTTCTCTTAAGAACTATCATCTGCGGCTTAACGCAGTTATCAAGCGCGGTCATATTATTGAAGAGGTTGAACTGCTGGAATACCATTTCAACCTTGGAACGGTAAGAGGTAAGCTTGATATCCTTACCCTGGATATCCTGACCTTCGTAAAAGATGCTACCGCCCGTGGGCGTTTCGAGAAGGTTGATGCATCTGAGCATCGTGCTTTTACCCGAGCCCGAAGAGCCGATAACCGAGATAACCTCGCCGCGGTGAACGGAAAGGTTGATGTCACGAAGCACATCGTGGTCACCGAATGACTTTTTTAAGTGGGAAAGCTCAATAATGGGCTTGTTGTTCTCGTTCATATTATTCGCCCTCCTTTATGTGAATTTCGGCTGCAGGGTCCGATTGCGATCCGCATATGGTGTACGAATCCTTGCCCGCCAGCTTTTTCTCGCATAAGCGAAGAAGTCTTGTAACGGTGTAGGTCATTACGAAGTACATAACGCATATGATAAGATACGTTTCAAAGATAGCCCACGTCATAGACTGTACCTTTCCTGCCATATAGTAAAGCTCCATAACTCCGATAACGTTAAGTACCGAGGTATCCTTGATATTAATAACGAACTCGTTGCTGATAGAGGGAAGAATATTGCGGAGAACCTGAGGTATGATAACGTGTATCATAGCCTGCCAGTGAGTCATACCAACCGAGTATGCGCCCTCAAACTGCCCCTTGTCGATAGAGATTATACCGCCGCGGACGATCTCTGCCATATATGCACCCGTGTTGATAGAAACAATAAATATACCTGCGGGAATAAGAGGAAGAGTGGTACCGTTGTTCATAAACGCGTAACCCCAGTATATAACCATCGCCTGAACCATCATAGGCGTTCCGCGGAATACTTCAACGTATATTGCAATAATGACGTTAACGGTTTTCTGAATATAATAAATGACCTTATTTTTGGAAAGTGGAATAGTTCTCACAATTCCGGTAAGAAGACCGATAAGAAGACCGATAACAGTACCCGTCAGGGCTATCAGCATCGTATATCCTAATCCGGAGAGCAGATATGACCAATACTTTGAGATAATATTGCCAACAGTTTCAAAAAACATTATAATTAACCTTTCTAGTTATTTAAATTTGCGGAAATGATCGTTTTTTGCAAATAATAATTTGCTATTTACCGCAAAACAGCCCTAGACGGGCAAGGGATTTAGAGCGGAAATCCTTGGCTGATAATCAAACGCAAACGAGTCTGTGCTCGCACAAGCGAGGCGCGTGCAGATTGCTATGCGAGCGCAAATTTGTAATTTGCACGGTGCATAGCACCAAATGCGCAGTATGCGCATTAGCTCGCAAATAGTACGAGCGAGAGGCGTACAAAGGTACGCCGAGCGAGGAAACGAGGATAAAATAAAAAACTATGCAAAATGGAAGAATCCATAGGATTTCAACATTGATTCCTTCAAATTTCCAAAAAGTACGGTAGAGGTACTGCAAACAACAATGTCTCTACCGTTTTTTATTTGATTACGCCTAAATGACGTAGCCCCTAATTTTGTTTTATGCCTGCTTCTTATAGATAATTACAAGGTTTGAGTTATAGTAGCAGTTAGTGAAGTCAACCTTTTCTTCTCTCTCTGCTGTGGGGCTCATACCTGCGATAATTCCATCGTATGTGCCTGCGTTAAGACCGGGGATAAGGCTATCCCATTCAACAGCGTGAATCTCAAGCGCCATACCGAGCTCTGCTGCGATATACTTTGCGATCTGAACGTCGTAGCCGTTAGCGTAGAGGTTGGAGCCGTTGATCTTAACTGCGCCGTTAGCATCATTTGTCTGAGACCAGTTGAAGGGCTCGTAAGCGCACTCCATGGCGATCTTAAGAGTACCGTTTGCAGTCGAAGTATTATCGGAAACGAGAACAAGTGCTTCGGTAAGTGCGGTTTCGGGAGCTGCACTCATCTTAACGACCTGCTCCATAAGAGCGGAACGAGTGTCGGAAGAGATAGCGTCGATAATTGCGTTAACGCTTGCAACGTAACTGCTGCCGGTCTTGAAAGCAACTGCGATACCGGTATCTGCATCGGATGCGGTGAAGCCTGTGGTGTTATTCTTAAGAGGAATGTAATCAAGTCCCTCGTTCTGAGCAACAACGGAGAATGCGGTGGGCTCTTCTGCTACGTATCCGTCAATAGTGCCTGCCTTGAGGGCAACGAGAAGCTGATCGAAGTCGGGGAGCTCTTTAACGGTTACGTCCTTGGTCTGGGACTCAAGCGCCTGAAGGTGGAATGTGCCTGTCTGAGCGGCTATCGTTGCACCCTTAAGATCTTCAAGCTTTGTTACGGTCGAGAGATCAACCTTTTCTTTGTTGTTGCAGGAAATGAGTGCTCCGCAGAGCATAACGAGTGTGAGGACAAGTGCGATAATTCTTTTCATGGTTTCTCCTTTTGCCGCCTTTTGCGGCATAATAAAATAATTATTTAAAACTAAAAAGGTCGAAGCAAGTGCTTCGACCTGATAAAAGCAAAAATATATATGCTTAAACTTCAATCGAATATAGCACTCCACAGAACCCTGTGACAGTCGTACGGATATTTTCCGTGCGCCCAACAAAAAGCCTCTTAAACGACCTTTTATTTCGGCGGAAATACCTTTCACCTATCCATCAATCAACGTTTAAGCGTCTTTGGATCGGATACTTTTTATTACCGCGCCTCTAATTCTTTGACTCGACTATTCAGTTTTATGCAGTTATTATAGCACCCGTTTTATGCATTGTCAATACCTTTTTGAAATTTTTTTGAAATAATTTTTCGGGGTATTGTAAATGCATATCAAAATGCGAAAAAGGTGCGTCAGAATATCTTTTTGAGGATTGCGTCGATCTTTTCTAAGATATCCTCCTCTGTTGTATGATTATCCTTGAAAGCGGAAATCAGAAGAGTTGCAATTCCTCCGTTAATAAAGCTCGAGAAGGTTTCCGCATCGGTAGGGAAGGGCGTGCCCGAGTGAATCTCATCCTCAAGATGTTTTTTGAGGGATTCATGCGTGCAGCTCGTGATGATATCGAACATAACGGGAAAAGCGTTGCTGTTCAAAATATTCTTAAGTATCTCGGGACGCGCGTTAAGATAGGCGATTATTTCCTTAACAAATATAATTATGTAATTGGTGGTTGAAGCTGACTTCGTACGTGCGCTTACCTTTTTATCTATATTCGTAAGTATGATATTGACGAGATTTTTAAAGAAGTCATACTTATCGTCAAAGTGCTTATAGAAAGTAGCGCGCCTGACCTCTGCCTTTTCGCAGAGGTCAAAAACGGTTATCTCGTCAAAGGAAACAGTCTTCATCATCTCGCCGAAAGCAACCGTAAGCTTATTATACGTCTTAATTACTCTTAAATCGATCTTTTTGTCCATTTTCTTCCCTTATAAAATGCAGTAATCAAAATCATTTATATAAATTCTAAAGGATAAAAAGAAAAAAGTCAAGTGTCAATTAAATTTTTATTAATTAAAAATTATTAAATCTGCAAAAGGCGGTTAAATAAAAACTGCTATCAAAGAAACGAATCTCGCAAAACTTGTGCGAAAGTGCTCCTTGATGGCAGTTCTTTTTCATATTATTTAGCTTTCCTTGATTTTGAGCAGGTAAAATAGAATATCTGCCTCTTATCAGAAAGCTTTTTCATAACCGAAACGGCGCGGTCGATGTGTCTATCGTCAAATGCGATAAACGGATCGTCCAGAATAAGCGGGGGCAGCTCGTCCTCGTAAAGAGCATCTATAAGCGAAAGGCGTATAGCAAGCGAGTGAAGATCGCGCGTTCCGCGGCTGTAAGCCTCAGCCTGCCTTGATTTTCCGAGGTCGGTCTTGCTAACGGTGAAGGACGTATCCATAGTAAACTCACCGCATTCCTCATCGATAAGTGTTACGTATTTTTTAAAGCCCTGACGCGTTTTGTCAAGATATTTTGCCGTCATACTGTCCCTTGCGGCAGCGAGAATGTCCTTTGCACGATTTATAACTCTGAGGTTATCAAGATAGATTTCAACCGTTTCATTCTTCTCATAAAGCCTCTCTTCGATCTCGTCTATTTTTTCTGTCTCGGAGAGTGCTGCGTTATAGTCAAGAACGAGTCGGGATTTTTCTCGTTCGGCAGCGATAAGCTCCTCGTCAACCTCGGCAAGCATTTCCTTGAAATTAAGCGAAGTGGGAAGCTCGTCGGGCAAAACTGCTGTGGCTTCGCTTATTCCGTGGGATTCCGCAAAGCGCTTAGCATCATCTCTGCGCCTTGAGAGGGAAGAGCGCAAAACGTCAAATTCTGCAAGATTTCGTCTTATCTCTCCGATAGGATCCGGAGTTGTTGTTTTAAATAAAGAAAGGAAGGAATTAACGTATTCGTGTAGCTTCTTTATCTTTTCTCTTTCAGCTCCGCGCTCACCGTCACGTTCGCGCTCGTATTCAAGAAGAAGCATATATCTCTGGTATTTTCTTGATATATCCGCCGTAGCTTCATTGAAGGTAAGGGCGTCGGTCCTCGGGAATTTTGATAAGAAGTCCCGAATCTCTCTTTCTGTGCGCAAAATAGATGCCTCAAGCAGAGCGATACCTTCCTCGTTTGCGCCTGCTTCAGCCAAGGCAGCATGGTAGAGGTCAAGCTCGGAACGCATGGAAATGAGTAAGGAAATCGGATTATTATCCGCAAGCGGGCGGTTATAGACTCTCATAATGAACTGCAAAGCAGCAGCATTCGCTTCGGATGCCGAACGCGCTCGTTTCGGTATAAATAAAGCGAAAATGCCAATAATTATTAGCAAAACGCCCGGAATTGCAGATCCGTAATAAGCAACCTCTGATATTCCTTTACCGAGAGTGAGTCCAAAGACGAGGAGTAATGCTCCTATTATGGCGAGCAACGCGCCGATTCCGCGATATGATCTGTTTTTCGTTGTGGCTGAGCCGATAGCCATTGTGTGTCGGTCTATCTCCGCGTAAGTAGGCTCTTCTGCAAACGGAGATTTAACAGCCTTTGATGCCTCCCTTTTCGCGAAGAGAAGATTTTTGTCCTCCGCGAGCCTTTGAGCCTTCGTGCTCATCGCCTGGCATTCCTCGGCGCTCGTTCCCGAGGCAAAGAATGCTGAAAGCTCGGCAAGCTCTCTGTTCTCGGATATAGAAGCGAGATTTCTCTCTATTCTGCGAAGCTCGGAGTAGCTTTCGGCAACCGAGGCAATCTCGGCATTAGTGGGTATCTTCCTTTCAAAGAAGGACATTAGCTCCGCCTCGCGTCCCTCGTCTATCCTGAGTGCGCCGAGCATCTCGGAATACTGCACCTCGTAGCCTCGCTTCTCGCGCGCAAGCATCTCGCGTCTTTCATCCTCGAGAATCTTCTGTTTTTTAAGCTTTATCTCGTTAATCTTTTCCGAAATTTTTGAGGTCTCCTCTGCAACAGTGGTAAGACTCTCCTTTTTTGCTCTGAGTCTTGCAAGCTCATCCTCAAGCTCGCTTATATCACGTCTTGCGTCGGCAATCTCTCCCGCGCCGCCCTTCTTCTGATAGAAGCGGCGTCTGTCCTCAAGAAGCTTTATCGCCTCGTCAAAGCCGCCGATGTCACCCTCTGTTCCAACGAGATTTGAGAGCTTTGCGGAGATAGTCGGGTTAGTGTTCTTACCCGAAAGGTTTTTCTCGGAGAGGAATACCGTTCTTTCAAATCCGTCGGAGTCAATACCGAAAAGCGATTCTCCGAGAGGCTCTTCAAAGTCGGAGCAGACCGTACCCGTGTCAAGATCGTAAAGAGTAAACGTATCGTCGGACGCCTTTTGGCCGAAGCTTCTTTCAACTCTGTAATTCTTATCTCCGATACTGAACGCGAGCCAGCCGCCGAACGCGCCGCCCTGCCAAGGCGTGTATTTCTTTCTGTCATTCTCGTCAAGACTGTGGCGCCTTGTTTCATCAAAGCCGTAAAGCATGGTTTTAATGAACACGGTAAGGGTCGTTTTTCCAAATCCGTTGTCCTCGACGAAGTGATTTAAGCCGTCGGAGAAGCTTTTCTGATACTTTGAGAGCTTACCGAAGTTTTCAATATATAATTCTCTTATTACCATAAATTCGCATCCTCCTTATTCGTCGAACGCCTCGCCTGCAAGAGCAGAGAGTCCGCAGTGTATTATCTTTTCCTTCTCTTCGTCTGTGAGTGTTTCGTCTGCGAGGCAGAGTCTTATAAACTCACCCTTGAGTGATTTATCAAATCTGTAATCCTCGGCTCTTGTCAGCAGCTTTGAGGAATCCTTAATCTCGAAGTAATAGAATTTTTCCGAAAATCTGTCTGTAAGGAACGCCTTATCGCATCTGAGCTCAAGCTCGCGCTCACCGATAAAATTAACACGGATAAGGTGTTCCGAGCCGATATCTGCGGTTGCCTCCGCGATTCTTCGCTCAACGTCAGTCGTTCTCAGCGCACCCGTGATATCAACGTCGGTTATGTAAAGCTTTCTTTTTGCGAAGGGAACGAATCTGTGTCTGACTCCGCCCTCATCGCAAGATATGAGTGAGAATCCCATCTCGCCCACCTCGTCAAAGCCGCGTCCCTCGGGTGTTCCCGAATAGACTGCAACCCCGCGTCTGTCTATCGGTGTCTTCCCGTATGTGTGATAGTGACCGAGAGCCATATAATCGATATTTTTGTCAGCCGCATCGGTAAGCCCTATTACGCCGCCCGCGGCAGATCTGTCGCGCAGCTCTCCGTGGAGAACGACGATGTTTTTGTCATATGGAGAGAGTCTCAGAGTATCAAACATATCCGCAGCCGTTTCGCTCCTTCCGACCAAGGTGGTATCACCAAGCTTATAGTACGTCCAATCCTTGCCGAAAAAGATAAGATTTTTCGGCAGCTGCTCGCCCGAGGCGGCAAGAGCATCGCGCTCGTGATTTCCGGGGAGATAGAAGAAGGTCATAGCTTCGGCTCTTTCAATTATAGCGAGAAGCGAGTCAAGCTCACGGCGCGTTATCTTTTCCGTATCGAAAAGGTCACCCGCGATTATCATTGCGGATGCGCCCATATTCATTCCCTCGCTGCACATACGAAGGAAGCTTTGCGTAAGCTCGCGCCTTCTTGACGCAACCTTCGAGGAGGGGAGTCTTGAGGTGAGCTTTGACGCGAGATGTATATCCGAGGTGTGTATAATTTTCATCGTTTTTCGTCCCTTCTGTATTCTGTCGGTGTGATCTTATATTTTGCGGAAAATACCTTCGAGAAGTATGATTGGTCGGAGAATCCGCACTCGAGCGCAACCTCGTTTATCGTGGTATTTTCATTTTCGAGCATTTTCTTTGCGCGCTCAAGTCGCATATTCGTGAGGTATGAATTGATAGTAGTTGAAAATTCCTTCTTGAAAGAGGAGAGAACTGTAGATTTTGAATACCCTATCGCATCGCAGATATCCTTGATGCTTATCCTGTCTGTGTAATTTTCACTTATGTATCTCATAGCGAGCTGACCGACCGTGGCCTTTGAGCCCGTAACGGCATTGGATAGAGTCAGATAGCTTGCGCAGATAGTCATTATCTTAACGTAGGACTCAATCATATTATGTTTAACGGAGGGAATAGCGGCAGAAATTTCTCTTGCTTCGAAATCCACCTTACCTAATTTTGCAAGCGCGAGAAGCATAGGGTCGATTCCTTCGCCCTCGACTCTGACTTGCCCCATCATCAAAAATCCCGTAAGCGCTCCGAAATTGTATAGGGGACTTACTGCCTCGACGAGATTGTGGTGGCACTTGTATATAATAGGCTCGCCCGTTTCAAGCACCTGCTCGCACGCGCGCCTGTCGCAAGCGCGGCAAAGCTCGTATTCACGAGCGCTTGCTTTATGTAAGAAGCTGCAAAACTCGAGCTTCTCCTCAGGGTACGCCGCTATCTCTTCAAAATTTGTATTGTGAAGTGAAACGCGGAAGCCCGAAATATTGTAAAGCTCCTTAAGCGTTGAGGTTATTTTTTCTTTATTCATAAAAACTCCGTTTGCTTTGCGAATGAAAATTAATCTCATAACGTCGCAAATCCAAGCTCAATTTGTAAAAATGTTCAGCAAAATGTACTATTCTACAAAATATTATACTATTTTCCCTTGCAATTGTCAATATAATATTTTAAAATATAAATGTAATTTGACAAAAAGAGCCGAAAAGAGAGAAGATATGAAGTACTGTATAGGCGTAGACCTTGGCGGAACTACCGTTAAGGTTGGTTTTGTGAATATAGAAAATGCGGAAATATTAGTGTCGGGCTCGATACCTACGAGAGCGCCGCGCGCGGCGGAAAGCGTTGCCACAGATATAGTGAAGCTGATACGCCGACTTGCGTCGGACTCGGGATACGCTATGGAGGGCGCGCTCTGGATAGGCGTTGCCACCGCGGGTATCGTAAAAAACGGCACCGTTCTCGCGGCAACCAATCTCGGCTGGAATAACGTTCCTCTCTCAATGCTCCTCTCGAGGATGACGGGTATGCAGGTCTACCTTGCCAACGATGCGAACGCCGCGGCATACGCGGAGGCGCTCTTCGGAGTAGGCGAGGGAAAATCAACTCTCGTTGCGCTCACTCTCGGTACGGGTGTCGGTGGCGGAATAGTTATAAACGGCAAGATATTCGACGGATTTAACGGCTTTGCTGCAGAGATGGGGCATATGATAATCAATTCGGGAGGCAGAGAATGCGGCTGCGGCAAGCGCGGCTGCCTTGAAGCCTACGCATCCGCAACGGCTCTGGTTAAGGAGAGCCGCCGCGTTATGAACCTCTATCCCGACAGTAAGATGTGGGAGCTTGTCGGTCACGATGCGGATAAGGTCACTGCGAAAACGCCATTTGATGCGGCAAAGGCAGGCGATTACGCCGCGCTCTCTGTAATCGACGATTTTATAAATAACCTCGCCTACGGTATATCAAACGTAATAAATCTCTTCCAGCCCTCTGTGCTGTGTATAGGAGGCGGAATATCCGCGCAGGGAGATGCGCTTATGATACCGCTCAGGGATAGGGTGTCGAGACTTTCCTTCGGCAGAAAGAATATAAGGACGAAGGTAACCGTCGCAAGATTCAGAAACGATGCGGGCATCATAGGAGCGTCTATGCTCGGCTTGCAGGAAAAGGACAAAGAGAATATGAGTATTGCGGAAAAAATTTCCGAAAACTTTAAAATAGAGGGCGAGGTCGTATGCTCTGTGCCGTACGGAAACGGACACATAAACGATACCTTCCTAATTACAACGCGTGTTAACGGCGGTGAGAAAAAGTACGTTCTCCAGAGAATAAATAAGAACGTATTTAAAAATCCCGACCTTCTTATGAAGAATTTTGCTCTCGTTACGGAGCATCTTGCAAAGAAGATAAAGGCTACGGGCGGAGACCCGAAAAGAGAGACTCTCAATCTTATCAAGACATTTGAGGGCTCGGATTATTACGAGAGCCCCGAGGGTGATTTCTGGAGAATGCTCGTATATGTCACGGGCAGTAAGTGCTACGACAAGGTGGAGGAGCCCGCGCAGTTCTACGAGAGCGCCGTTGCCTTCGGTAATTTCCAGCGCTTGCTTGAGGATTTCCCGGCGGAAACGCTCCATGAAACAATACCTAACTTCCATAACACGCCCGATAGATTTAAAAATCTTATGGCAGAGGTCGAGCGCGATAGCTTCGGCAGACTTTCGGAGGTTATGGCAGAGGTCGAGTTTGCTCGAGCAAGAGAGGAGTTCGCAGGTACTCTTGAAAGAGAGCACGCGGCAGGCAGACTTCCCTTAAGAGTTACGCATAACGATACGAAGCTTAATAACATTCTCTTTGACGAGCAGACCGATAAACCCGTATGCGTGGTAGATCTTGACACTATTATGCCGGGGTATTCCGTCAACGATTTCGGTGACTCGATACGCTTTGGCGCATCGACTGCGGCAGAGGATGAAAGAGATCTTTCCCTCGTTAATTTTGATATCGGGCTCTACGAGCTTTACGTAAAGGGCTTTATCGAGGGTACGGGCAATTGCCTTACCGAGGGAGAACTGCGGATGCTGCCCGTCGGCGCTATTATGATGACCCTCGAGTGCGGAATACGTTTCCTTACCGACTATCTTGCAGGTGATACTTACTTCAAGACAAGCCGCCCGAAGCAGAATCTCGATAGATGCAAAACGCAGTTCAAGCTTGTTTCAGATATGGAAGCAAATCTTGATAAAATGCACGAAATTGTAAATAAATATGCTCAAAAATAAGCAGAGAAGAGGTAACGCTAATGAAAATCTTTTATTCTAAGACTAAAGAAGAAGCAGGAAAAAAGGCAGCAGGTAGCTTTGCTGCGGTACTTAAAAGCAAACCCGATGCGGTTCTCGGACTTGCAACGGGATCATCTCCCGAGCCTATGTATCTTTCACTTGCGGAAATGTACAACGCGGGCGAGGTGTCATTCGCAAAGGCGCGCAGCGTAAACCTTGACGAATACGTGGGGCTCTCTGCCGATCACGATCAGAGCTACGCTTATTTTATGAGAAAGCATCTCTTCGATAAGGTGGATATTGATCTCGCAAATACAAATCTGCCGAACGGTCTTGCTACCGATTATGCCGCAGAGTGCGCTCGCTACGATGCGCTCTTCGATTCCTTCGGCGGCACCGACCTTCAGATACTCGGTATCGGACTTAACGGACATATCGGCTTCAACGAGCCCGCTGATGAGTTCACCAAGGGCACGAACGCGGTAAAGCTTACCGAGTCCACCGTTAAGGCAAACTCGAGATTCTTCGCATCAGAGAGCGACGTTCCCACTATGGCATTCTCTATGGGTATCGGTCAGATAATGCGCGCAAAGAAGATAATCCTTCTCGCAAACGGCAAGGCTAAAGCGGATATCCTCGAGACGGCTCTCTTCGGTAAGGTAACGCCGAGCGTTCCCGCGTCTATCCTTCAGTTTGCCGCTGACGTTGAGGTATACGCAGACGAGGACGCGCTTTCGGTTATCATCGAAAAGCACGGCAAGGACGCTGTAATATACTGAAATTAAACCTACCTTTACCTTTAAACCCGCAAAAGAGGTTTTATTGAACAAAAATGCCTCTTTGTGTTTAGTATTTATGACGAAAAATAGCAGTAAAGGATAGTTTTCATTGACAAGTCTTTCGTTATATAGTAAAATAAAAGTGTAAGTACGTATACGTGTTTTTGACATTGCGGTAGATTTGATACGTACAGACTTAAAGTTACTTTCAGCCGACGGAGCTTGCTTAATTATAAACTGCATCGGTGAACATTTTAATAGAAACAAAAAAGCGCATAAGACCGTCGGTATTGTACCGCCCATCTTATGCGTTTTTTATAGGAGGAACTATGGAGCCATTTTTTATTCTAATGTGTCTGTTTGTTGTCCGTGTTATTTTTAGAAAGGTAGGTTTTATATGAAGAAAATAAAAGGGTATTTTATAAAGGTTGTTACAATTTTAGTTACATTATCCATATTGTTATCTTTTTCAACGATTTCCGCTTTTGCTGACGTGTCCGATGAAGAAGCACTGACTCAACCGGTAGAAAATTCGCAGTTATCAATAACGGTTGAAAATGGAGAATCTGTGCCCGTTATAGAAAGCGGTGAGATTATACGAAGTGAAAATCGTACTCTCACAGCCGTATTTGATAAAACTAAAATCTTAAAGAACGAAGAAATCAAAGTCACTTTTGATAAAACCGATGTGAAAAATTATTATTATGAATCTGATGGGGTGACAATTGTCGACACTCCGGGTTCCGAAATGACTTTTGAGATTTTGTCGGTAGAATCTGAGCTTGGTAAAGTTGATTTTTATGCTGATTATGGTGACGGAGAGTTAGTTAAAAGCTCAATATATACATATTCAGACGGTGATGTCGTTTATGTAAGTGATATTTCGCAAGATCAAGCGTGGTATGATTGTATGGCGGAGAAATATGATAAAGGGCTTTTATCTTTAGAAGAATTTCAGGACGAATACGATGATTTCACAAGGCAATATTGTGTTTGTGAGGATGATGATACCAATTTATCCATAGAAACTGACCGGATAATATTGGAAAATGAACAAAATACGGTTACCACCACTTCTGAAACAGAGGAAAAAATAACAGTTAGTGGCAGAATAAGTTGGGACATATCTGGCAGTGTAAATTTATTACCAATGCGTCAAACAAAAATTGAGTTGCGAGATGATCAGCTTGTGGGTTCTCGGTTGATAGCTACTACATATACTGACACAAACGGAGAATTTTACTTTGAAATCGATGGTACAAGTGAATGGTATTATCTTGAAAATGATGGGTTGGATTTGTTTATTAGGTGGTATACTACGAGTTCAACGTTTGAGGTTGGTGCTGATTGGGCATTTCATGAGTATTCCTTTACTTCAAACATTCAAGAAAATATATCACCGGGAAGTTCTATTAGTTTTTATAAATACTCTACTTATAATGTAAGTATGTCCGGATGTAAAGCAGTATATATTCAACAAGGCATGGTATTAGCCCAGCGCTTTGCGCTTTCAATGGGAATGAATACCAATAATTTTATTCACGTCGCTTATCCCGGTTCAGATATAACAATAGATTTAAATAATGACGGAAATCCTGACATTTTAAACCTATCAATTGCAGATTCGGCATTCTGTTGGGGAAATGTGGCTAACAATTGTTTTTCCGCAATTGGACTTAATAAATGGAATGATATTGATACGATAACTCATGAATACGGTCATTTCGTAGAGAATTCTATAGGCACATACGGTTTAACTCTAATAGATTTTATAATTTATAAAGCAGAGCATACTGGAGTAGAGGAAATGTTTACTGAAAAAGGGAATAAGGCCTTTGCAATGGAATTGGTATGGTCTGAAGCATGGGCTACTGCGTTTTCCCAAATTGCTCAAGAAATATATTCTTCTGATTACAGCGGATTGCAAAATATTGCGGATAGATATTTTGAAGGTTTCGATTTAGAAAACGAAACACCTGGCGTTAATAGTAGCGAATTTCAAGAGATAGCAGTAACAGCATTTTTATACGATTTGTATGACGGTGGAGCTGCTGAAACTTTTGATACCATATCTCTTTCACCACAGAATTGGTGGAACTACACAACGAGAGCAAATACTAAAAACTTAACAGATTTTATGAATGTTATAGATAGTTACTATTTTTCAATAAGATCTCAAATTGGTGCTATTATGAGCAATTACGGTATTTCTCCGGATCTTTTTGTGGTAACAAATTATATGGGTGTTTCGGAAATGAAACCGCCGGAGTTAACATGGTTTCCGGGTGGGAGCTCAGCGCATCCTAATAATATGTTTGAAATAGTCTTTTATGATGCTTTAGGTTATTTAATAGCAAAAGCACCTGCTTTTACTAAAAATGTAGGGTATAATGATAGAATTAATTATACTGTTCCTTCCGATGTATGGGAAGATGTTCTTTTGAATACTAATATTATTGGTAATGAGAGTGTGGTTAATATTTCTGTCAAAACTTATAGGGTAGATAATATTACAAGTGGTCCATATTATTCAAGTCATATAAATTTGGTTTTTGATAGAAATATTACAATGAACATCTCTTCAAGGAATAGATACACAGAGAGAGTAGTAAACATTCCACAGGGAAAATATCGTGATATATGCGTGACATTTGAAACAGGTGGAGTAAATATTATTCAAACATTTGGTACAAAAGATACATTTATCTATTTATATAATGTGCAAGGTCAGTTGCTAAAAACAAACATGGACAGTGGTTACGGAGATAACAGTTTGTTCTCTTATAACTTTGCTTCCGACACATTTTATATTATCAGACTTGAATTTTTTATGATAGGTGAACAAGGTGATACGCGGCTTGCGATTACTCCAAGCGCAGATAGCTTCACTAGGTACGAAGCATTTGATAATGTAACTAATTTTGGCAGTTTTTACAGCGGTTCTACCTTGTATTATGATTCAATGATATTTACTTATACATCAAATACTACCGAAACAGTGACGTTTACAACCGATGCTTCATTTGATACATATTTATACGTTATAGACCCTACGTCTGTTGAGTTAATTTCAACGGTACCAGGAAGTGATTCCATGTATAATGATGACGGTGGAGGTAATCGTAACGCAAGAATACAAAAAAACATATCAGCAAATATTGATTATTTGATTATTGCTACGGCATATAATCCTTCGTCGGCGAGTGGTAATATTACAGTCCATTTTGAATAAAAGAGGTAAACGGGTATGACATGGTTTGAAAAAATATATGCTGTAATAAAGGGTCTTTTTATAGCTGTATATGTAGTTTTTGGGGTAATTTTTTCTTCAATACAATCCTTATATAATACAGCTAAGTACGACGTTTTGGGATTCGAAAGGCCGCCCATTACCGTATTTTCATCGGGATCCAGTCAACTAGGTATGATTAGCTTTTCCGACAGTGGTATGCAAAGGATATTAGTCGAATCTGATAAAGATTTATTTGATATTGATGACGTGAGTTTGGAAGTAAAGTACGGCACCTATTTAATAGATGAAAAGGAAAAGTATGAAAACAAATATTATGATAATGATTTTTTTGCTCTTTACGCATGCGAAGAAAAATATCAGTATGGAATTGCAAGTATCGACATAAACGATTACAAGTCGATTCCTAATTGGTACTATTTGTTTGAAGTACCTATGGGAGTAGCTTTTAAGGAAGAATATAGTTTTGATCTGAAAGGTTTGTTTAAAAAAATTGAGTATCAACGCAGAGTTACCATAAAAATTCCAAAGGAGATTTTCAGCGAAGAAAAAGGTGTTTTTTATCTCAAGTTTATGCCCCTTGAATATTACGGCGCCGGTTTAAGTAATTCATTCGGCCATGGTTACTCGTATGACGTACGGTTTTCTTATGAAAAGATGGGTGAAAATACGGTTGATCTATTCTTTAGAAATGAAGATCGTTAAGACTTCGTTATAAAATATAATCCTTCGTCTGCAAAGGTACATATTTTGTTTTATTTTGAATATTTCTATATATCAAAGAATGCATAGCGGAGTCATTTTTCCGCTATGCATTTTTTGCATTTATTAAGCTCCCGTAGCGACTGCGAACACAAGGAAGAGAACGAGCAGCGCCGAGAGCGTTATAACGATAATATCAGCGCCGCGCTCGGTGAGCTTTATTCCGTCGTAGATGTTTTTCTTTTCAGTTTTGTTTTTTTCGTTTTTTGTTTCGTTCATAGCCTTTTTCGCTACCCTTTCCCGAGATAAGCTCGGAGAGCCAAGCTTTCATATTTTCAAACGCTTTTTTCATTTTCTTCGTAATTTTTTCGCTTTTCATCGCTTTCACTTTCTCGCAAGATATTTTCTCATATCAATAGCGCAGGCAAGAAGAATTATCAAGCCCTTTATTATATAGAGCAGATTCTGATCGACGGAGAGGAAGTTAAGACCTACGAAAATGATCTGCAAAAGAAGAACACCGATAACGATACCGCCGATCTTACCCGTACCGCCGACGAAGGAAACTCCGCCGATAACGCAGGCGGCAATGGCGTCGCTCTCGTAGTTGAGTCCCGTATACGAAGCCGCCGAGCCTATTCTCGCGCCCTCGATAAATCCCGTTATCGCGTACATTATACCCGCAAGGACGAAAACTCCTATGACAGTAAGGAATACGTTAACTCCCGAAACGTTTGCCGCCTCTTCGTTCGAGCCTACGGCAAACATATTTTTACCGAAGGTCGTTTTATTCCATATTACCCACATAACCGCCGTGAGAATAACGGAATAAAGAACGTATTTGGGAATAGCGATACCGCCAACCTTGAAAAGAGGTCCTGCGATAAAGTCAAGATATTTTCCGTCAAGTCCCGAGAGCGTCTGACCGCCGTTCGAGCCTATCTGCAGGAAAAGAAGTATAAGTCCGTAGATTATAAGCTGAGTCGATAGCGTTACGATAAACGGATGAAGCTTGAACTTCGCAACGAAAAATCCGTTAACGAAGCCGATAGCCGCGCCGACCAGCACGACCGCGAGTATAACGACGGGGATAGGCAGGGGATCAAGCCCCGGGAATATCTTTGACGAATAACCCGCGCTCTGAAGAAATGCGGCTGTGATACAAGCCGTAAGACCTACCGCGCGTCCTGCCGAAATATCCGTACCCGTAAGAACTATCGCTCCCGCTATGCCAAGAGCTATAGGAAGTCTTGCTGCGGTCAAGGATATTATGTTGATAACCGAAGCGGTCGAGAGGAATCTCGGCTTCATTATGGCGATAACGATAACTGCGAGAATTATCATTATAAACATTGCGTTATTGAGAAGAGTGTCGACTATCTTCTTCCTCTTATCGTCACGCGAAAGCGAGTTGAATTCTTTGAATTTATCCTTAACGTTGTTTCCCATACCGTGAAAAGCACCCGCTATTTTTTCTCGGTAGCTTTTGTTTTCTTCCATATAAACTCCTGATATGATTTGAGATTCAGACGTATTTTGCAGCGAGGCTCATTATTTCCTCTTGCGAGGCCGAGGGCTCGACCGTACCCGCAAGTCTTCCGCCCGACATTACCATAATTCTGTCGCAAAGGCCGAGAAGCTCGGGCATCTCGGATGAAACGAGTATAACTCCGCATCCGCGCTCCGCAAGCTCGCCGATAAGCTGATATATCTCGTATTTTGCTCCGACATCAATTCCTCGGGTCGGCTCGTCGAGCAAGAGCACCGTCGGCTCGGTGAGAAGCCACCTCGCGAAGATAACCTTCTGCTGATTACCGCCCGAGAGCGAGCGTATTTTCGTTTCCTCGCTCGGCGTTTTTATATTGAGCCGCTTTATATATTCCTTCGTCTTTTCGTTCATCAGTCTTTTCGAGAGCAGAGGCCCGCGCAAAAACGATGAGAGCGAAGAGATGACCGTGTTTTCCCTTATACCGAGAATGCCGAATATACCTGCCGAGCGGCGCTCCTCTGTGACGAACGCAAAGCCGTTTTTTATAGACTCGCGAGGGTTATCGTTCCGTATTTTTTTGCCGTCGAGGAAAAGCTCGCCGCTCTTCCTCGTTGCCGTGCCGAAAATATTCTCAAGCAGCTCGGTACGCCCCGCGCCGTCGAGCCCTGAGATACCGAGTATCTCACCGCGGTGAAGCGTAAACGAAACGTCGGAGAGGTGAGAATATTCGGCGCTGATACCCCGAGCTTCCAAGAGCGGCTTGCCGATATTCCTTTTTCTCTCGGGATACCTTTCGGTAAGCTCGCGCCCGACCATAAGTCTGATTATCTCATCGGTCGTGATGCTTTTCGCATCGCGCGTCGCGATATGCACTCCGTCACGCATAACGGTGACCTCGTCGGAGATGCGGAGTATCTCTTCCATCTTGTGAGAGATATAGATGATACCGCACCCGTCAGTCTTGAGCTTTTCTATAATGGCAAAAAGCTTTTCCGCTTCCTCTCCGTTAAGTGAGGACGTCGGCTCGTCAAAAACGATAACCTTCGCGTTATACGATACCGCCTTCGCTATCTCTATCATCTGACGCTCGGAAACGGACATTCGCTCCATCTTCATCTCGGGGTCTGTATCAATGCCGAGTGAGAGGAGCACTTCCTTCGTTTTTCTTATCATCTCGCGCGTGTTTAGGAAGGGAAGTGACTCTACGTACCTTGGAAATCTGCCGAGCCACATATTTTCGGCAACGGTGAGCTTCAGCGCCTGATTTAACTCCTGATGCACCATCGCAACGCCGTGATTTAAGGCATCCTTCGAATTCTTGAACTCTACCGCTTCACCGTCGAGGTAGATTTCACCCGAGTCTTTTTCGTAAACGCCGAAAAGACATTTCATAAGCGTGGATTTACCCGCTCCGTTCTCGCCCATAAGCGCGTGCGTTGTGCCGCCCTTCAGCTCGAAGGATACGTTATTCAGCGCACGCACTCCGGGAAAGCTTTTCGAGATGTTCTCCATACGGAGAAGAACGTCATTTTTCATTATTATCGGCAGCGTCCTGAGTATAAGGCGCGTAAGGTATATTAACTCTCCAATTACCTACGACGTTATCCTTATCAATAGTATCGAAATGCGACTTTGCGCTGAGCATATTCTGCGCAACCTTCACGATAACGTCTGCCATACCCAAGGCATCCTGCTTGATAGTACCCGCCATAGAGCCATCCTTTATCTTGGATACCGCGCCCTCGGTTGCGTCAATACCGAAAACGGGTATGGTCTTGCCGCCCGATTTGTTGTAGCCTACCTCTTGGAGAGCCGAGATCGCGCCGAGCGCCATTTCATCGTTGTTGGCTATTACGAGCTCAACCATATTACCGCCCTTCTCACTGTGAGCTGAGAGGATAGTCTTCATATAATCGTTTGCCGCCTGAGCAGACCAATTTCCGCCCTGGTCAACGAGGTATTTACCGGTGTTTTTAGAATCGTAAAAGACGAGTCCCGCCTTGCCCGCATCGGTGAGTATCTTGTTTGCATCCAGAGCGCCAAACTTCGTTCGCGCCTCAGCCTCGGCGTTGCCCTGCTCACCCTTGAACATAACGTAGGATATCTTACCGTCACCGTTCAGGTCGTAGTTCGCGTAATTTTTCAATATATAGTTACCGATAAGCTCACCCTGCATATGACCCGCCATCTCATAATCGGTGCCGACGAAAACGCACTTATCATAGCTCGAAACGACCTCTTCGCTGACAGAGCGGTTAAAGAATATTACGGGGATATCCGCCGCGCGGGCTTTACCGATAACCGTCTTTGCGGCATCGTCCGAGCCTGTGTCAACTATATTGACGATAAGCAAGCGAGAGCCCTTTGCAATGGCGGTATCAATTTGCTCGGTCTGCGTCGTCTGATTACTGTTCGCATCATAATTATTGTAGTCAAGTCCCGCGGTCTTCAGCATTTTATCAATAGAGGAACGAACGGTCGAAATGTACGTATCACTGTAGGTATAGTAGAATACAGATATCTCGCCCTCACCCTTACCGCCGCACGAGGTAAGGCAGAATAGCAAAGAAGCTATAACAAGAAGCAGACAAATTATTTTTTTCATATTTGATCTCCCTTCGATCTCAGTAGGCTGTCTCAAATGCATTTTGTGACATCCTCGCCTTGGGGATAGGCAGATTTAGGCGAGAATCGTTGTTTCTCAAGGCGTGAGGCGTACGAGTGTACGTCGAGCCTTGAGAGGCGCGGTAGAAAAAATCCATAAAAACGGAAGAAATTCGTAGAATTTCAACCTTTTATTGTCTCATTTATATTTTTTGTTCAGTTGAAGGTTGTTTTTATACCCTCTTAGGATTTTTTCGGTCTCGTCAAATGTGACATCCCCGCCTTGGGGATAGGCAGATTTAGGCGAGAATCGTTGTTTCTCAAGGCGTGAGGCGTACGAGTGTACGTCGAGCCTTGAGAGGCGCGGTAGAAAAAATCCATAAAAACGGAAGAAATTCATAGAATTTCAACCTTTTATTGTCTCATTTATATTTTTTGTTCAGTTGAAGGTTGTTTTCATACCCTCTTAGGATTTTTTCGGTCTCGTCAAATGTGACATCCCCGGCATAACTGTATTTTTTTCAAACTTTCCGTATTTTATTCAGGTAGTTTGCTTGCAAAAGGGAGAATTGTATGATAAAATAAATTCAGAACGAAAAAAAGGAGGCAAGGCTGTGATTAAAACCGATATAACCGTAGGTATAAATTATAATACCGAAGCAATTAAAGATTCTATATGCAGAGCTTTGCCCGTTTCGCGCGAAGAGATCGGCGAAATCAGAATTTTAAAAAAGACTCTAAAAATTGAAAAAGAAAAATATTTTGCGCTCTCGCTCGGTATAGAGTTTTCACCCGAGAGGGAAGCGGGGCTTCTAAAAATGAGGAAAAAGGTTTCTCACTGTCCCGATTATGATATGAAGCTCCCCGAGGTTAAGAGCGCCGCGCCCCCCGTAATTGTCGGCGCAGGTCCTGCGGGACTCTTTGCGGCGCTCACCTTAGCCGAGTCGGGACTCTCTCCGATAGTTCTTGAGCGCGGTGAGCGTGTCGAAGAAAGACGTAAAAGGGTGTCGTTATTCTTTACCGAAAAGGAGCTTGACCCCGAGTCGAATATTCAGTTCGGTGAGGGCGGCGCGGGCGCTTTTTCCGACGGTAAGCTTAAGGTCGGCGGTATGGATAAATATAAGTATAAGGTGCTCCGTGAGTTCGTCGCGGCGGGCGCACCCGAGGATATTATATATACCGTTGGCGCGCACCTCGGAACGGATAAGCTACCAAGCTACGTTAAAAGAATAAGAGAAAAGATAATATCTCTCGGCGGTGAATTTATCTATCGGGCAAGGGTTACGGAAATAGAGAATAAAAACGGCTCCGTTACGGGAGCTGTATACGAAAAGGACGGCAAAAAAGAGAGGATAGACACCGACCGTGTCATTTTAGCAACGGGACATAGCGCCAAGGATAGCTTTGAGATGCTGAAGAGGATGGGAGTTCCGATGGAGGCTCGCGGCTTTGGTATCGGCGTTCGCCTCGAGCATAAAAGAGAGTATATAAACGAGCTGATACTCGGTGAAGCCGAGCCGCCTTGCGAGATCGGAAGTGCAAGCTATCATTTGGTCACTCACCTTCCTTCGGGCAGGAGCGTGTATAGCTTCTGTATGTGTCCCGGGGGAACTGTCGTTGCGGCGGCAAGCGAGAGCGGCGGTATCGTAACTAACGGTATGAGCGAGGAGGCGCGTCTTGCCGATAACTCAAACGCAGCGATCCTCGTGTCTGTAACTCCCGCCGACTTCGCTTCGGATGACGCACTTGCGGGACTTGAGCTTCAAAGAAAAATAGAGCGCGCGGCGTTCCTTTCTGCGGGCGCGGATTATACCGCTCCCTCGCTCGAGCTCGATTGTTTTATGAAAAATGATAAGCCAAGGCTTTCAAAATCCGTCGAAGCAAGCTACCCGTGCGGAGTTTTACCCGTATCGGCTGAGGATTATCTCCCGACCTTTGTTACCGATTCAATAAGAGCCGCTATGCTTGACTTTGACGATTATCTTCGCGGCTTCTATTGCCCCGAGGCTCTTATCACGGGCGCGGAAACGCGCTCCACCTCGCCTATAAGAGTTATAAGGGACGATAACTTCGTATCCGCAACCCTTTCGGGACTTTATCCGATAGGCGAGGGCGCAGGCTATGCGGGCGGTATCGTTTCCTCGGGAGTTGACGGCGTCAGATGCGCGGAAAGAATTATTCTCGAGCTTCTCAAGAAAAGCACCAATTAGTTTTTTTGTCAAAAATGTTCAATTAAATAAATAAATAAAAAGCGGACTTTCAATTGCGAAAGTCCGCTTTTTGTAAATAATAGTTATAAAAACTTTATATTATTAATTAAAATGCCCACTCGCCGTTCTCGAAAATCTCATGCTCCTTACCATTCTTATCAATACCGATAATGGAAAGATCACGAGTTCCGATCATGAAGTCAACGTGGCTTACAGAGTCGTTGATGCCCATCTTATGAGCCTCGTCATCGGTATACTTCTCGAAGTCGCGAAGGACGTTTGTAAAGCCCATACCTACCGCAAGGTGGCACGCCGCATTCTCATCGTAAAGAGTGTTGTAGAAGAGAACGCCGCTTTGTCTTATAGGAGAGGAGTAGGGAACGAGAGCGCATTCTCCGAGGTAGCAAGCGCCTTCGTCAATAGAAAGCATCTCTTTCAGAAGCTCGCCGTTCTTTTCAGCGCCCGACTCAACTACCTTGCCACCTTCAAACTTCATCCAGAAGTTTTCGATGAGCTGACCGCCGTAGGAGAGAGGAAGAGAGGAATAAACGATACCCTCAGCCTCGCCCTTCATAGGAGAGGTGAAGACCTCTTCCGTGGGTATGTTCGGATTGAAGTAAACGCCCGAGAGCGTGGTATCACCGCCGCCGCAGAAGAGAGCCTCGGGGATAAGACCGACCGTAAGATCGGTTCCGTTTGCCGAGTGATAAACCAGCTTTCTGAGCTCAAGTGAGTTGATGTAGTCGCATCTTTCCTTAAAGTTCTTGTTGTGCTTATCCCACTCGGCAATAGGATCGTCGTAAACGCGCGAGGTATCGAGAATAGCCTCCCAGAGCTTTTCAATAGCGGTAGATGTTCTCATACCCGGGAATACTTTTTTTGCCCATTCGGGACCGGGAACACCCGCGATGCACCACTGATAGCGGTTTTCCATCTGACGTCTGATAGGCTTTATAGCGAGAGCTCTCGCGGACCTTGCCTTTGCGTACTTCTTCTGATTGATGCCCTTAAGACCGTCGGGGTCCTCTGAGGTGAGGTATATCTTCGCGGGGAGAACGTCGAGCTGATGCTCCCATTTTTTCATTATCCAATCGTCAATCGTTGCAAGAGTCTTTGAACTCTGGTATCTGATAGCGAGCTTCTCAAGCGGCTGATAGCTCCAATCGACGTTGACCTTCTTTGCGCCGAGCTTATAGCACTCCTCGACGAGTATTTTTACGAATTCGGGCTGATCAAGCTCGGCGGAGATTATGACCTCCTGACCCTTCTGTATATTCGCGCCCTGCTCTGCGATGAGCTTCGCATATTTTCTGAGTCTTGTTTTATTCATTTTAATTCTCCTTATTTAAGAATATTTATATTTCCTTTAAAACGTTAATGAGGTAATCCCATACCCTTGCGGTGGAGCTTATGGAAAGATGCTCCTCGGTCGTATGGATATCGTAGTTATCGGGGCCGAGGGAGATGCAGTCAAGCCCCTCTATCTTATCGGAAAAGATACCGCATTCAAGTCCTGCGTGAATAGTGATGATCTTAGCCTCTTTGCCGTACATTTCATAGAATACTCTGCAGGCAATCTCTCTTATATGCGACTCTGCTTTATATTCCCAAGCGGGGTATTCGCCTCTCGTGGAGATAGCCGCTCCGTTTCTCTTTGCGATAGCGCGCAGGTTTTCGATAAGATCCGCCTTGGCATCGGCCTTCGCGGAGCGCACGGAAACCGTCATATGGAATACGCCGCCCTCGAGTCTGACGATACCGATATTCTCGGAGCTCTCGGGGAGTCCCACAATCTCACGGCTCATAGCGATAACGCCCGATTCGGTTTCGTTGATAATAGCAAGCGCGGTGTCGCTCGACGCCTTGTCAAGCAAAGGTTTATCGAAGCTGACAGCTTCAAGCGTGAGGGTTACGCCGCCGTCGGTGTCACGGTATTCCTTCTTGTATTCGGCATCTGCCGCACGTACGACAGAAGCTACGTCGGAGTCCGAGGTGAAATATGCCGTGCATTCTCTCGGAATAGCATTGTCGGCATTTCCGCCGCATATGTCCGCTATGCGCACGTCGGAAATAGAGCCGAGCACCTTTGCGAGAAGCTTTATCGCGTTAGCTCTGCCTCGGTCGATCTCAACGCCGCTGTGTCCGCCGAGAAGACCCGATACGGTGAGCTTATACTGCTTGCCGCATCCGCCTGCGGTATTTACGGGAAGGGTGATATCGTTTCTCGCGCCGCCCGCGCAGCCAACCGTAAAGATGCCCTCGTCGTCGGAGTCGATATTTATCATTATCTTACCCGAAAGCACCGACGCGTCGAGCGCGCCCGCGCCTAAAAGACATATCTCCTCGTCCGAGGTGAAAAGGCACTCGAGCGCAGGATGCTGAGTAGTATCGGAGTCGAGAAGTGCTAAGCAGTAAGCAACGGCAACGCCGTCATCTCCGCCGAGCGTCGTTCCGCGCGCCCTGAGGAAATCTCCGTCGCGAAAGACCTCGAGGCCCTCTGTCAGCATATCCTTGCTCAAGCTCGGGAGCTTTTCCGCAACCATATCGGTGTGTCCCTGAATAATAACGGTGGGGCGCTCCTCAAAGCCAGCCGTTGCAACCTTCTTTATAACTACGTTATCTGCCGCGTCGCGGTAGTATTCAAGTCCGCGAGCCTTCGCAAACTCTACGAGATAATCCGCGATAGGCGCGGTATTGCCCGAGCCGTGAGGTATTCTCGATATCTCGAGAAAATATCCGAATACGGCTTCGGCGTTTTTATAATCGCTGAAATCTATCATATAATATTCCTTTCGTCAAAATGGGGCATCTTATGCGTAAAGCACGCGCGCGCTTGCCGCGGCTCGTTACGTGACATACGCAAATAGCCTCTATTCTATAAATTGGTCACTTCTATATTTTATCTTATTTTTTTTGTAATTTCAACAGTAAAGTTGACTTTTATCAAAAAAAGTTGTAAAATAATTAAAAAACTATTGTATGGAGCAATTATGAAAAAAGATATTAAAGAACTTTGCGAGTTTTTGAAAAAAGCTAAAACTCAGTATCACGCGGTAAGCGAGATAGCTCGGGTGCTTGATGCTGAAGGCTTCGTAAGACTCTACGAGCACGAGCCGTGGGAGCTTGAAATCGGCGAGCTATATTACGTTGTCCGCGACGGCTCGTCACTCATAGCCTGGAGAAATACCTTCGGCGGCTTTATGATATCAGCGGCTCATACCGACTCGCCCTGCTTCAGAGTGAAGGGCAACGTTCAGACGGGCGCATACGTCAAGCTCGATACCGAAAAGTACGGCGGTATGATAAATTATACCTGGCTCGATAGACCCTTGACTGTTGCAGGCAGACTTGCCTTGAAAACCGAAAAGGGCGTAATTATGAAGCTATGTGATATCGGTAAGACCGAGGTAGTTATACCCAGCCTTGCGATACATATGAACAGAACGGTAAACGACTCATTGAAGCTCAACCCTGCAGTTGACCTTCTTCCTCTCGCATCGCTTACGGGCGGAGCGGATATATTTGAGCTTGCCGCAAAGTCGGTAGGCGCGAAAAAAAACGAGATCGTATCCCACGAGCTTTTCCTCGTATCTGCGGAAGAGCCGAGAGTATTCGGCGCGTCGGATGAGTTCCTTCTCTCGCCAAGACTTGACGATCTGTCGTCGGTATACGCGGCATTTGAGGGCTTCCTCGGAATGGATGCGGGACTCGCAACGCCCGTATTCGCAGTCTTCGATAACGAGGAGGTAGGCTCGGAAACGAAGCAGGGCGCAGGCTCGACCTTCCTCCGAGATACGCTTCGCCGCATCTCGGAGAGCGAGGAGCATTATCTTGAGCGCGTCGGCTCATCCTTTATGATCTCGGCGGACAATGCTCATGCGGTCCATCCCAACCACCCCGAGCTTGCGGATAAAAATAACGCCCCCACTCTTGGCGGAGGTATAGTTATAAAGTATAACGCAAATCAGCGCTATGCAACGGACGCTCTCTCCGACGGACTTCTTCGCCGTATAGCAGAGAAAGCGAACGTTAAGCTTCAGACCTATTTCAACAGAGCGGATCTTCCCGGCGGCTCGACTCTCGGCTCGATCTCCGATACGAGAGTATCTGTCGCAACTGTGGATATAGGACTCCCTCAGCTCGCGATGCACTCGGCAAACGAAACTATTGCCATAGCAGACTATGCCGAGATGAGAAAGCTCTTCTCCGAGTTCTTTGCTGCAAACCTCGTTATTGAAAAGGACTTTATCAGCATCTTTTGATTTTTCTTAAAACGTAAACTGTTTGTTCATTGACCAAAAATAACAACTCGAATAAACTTTACCCTAAATTTGCTTTCGGGGTTTAAAAGGGGGACCCCTGCGACAAGTCCCCCTTTATTATCGTTTATCTATCTATCTGACTGCAACGTCTGTAACCGTAAGCAGATTATTCTCGACATTGAAGGAGATTTCATAGTCTGCGAAGGAAAACGTATAAATCCTATCTCCGTCTGCAATATAAGATGGGCGCGGATCGTCTGCGAGTAAGCGAACGAGGCTCTCCCGCTTACCCGTGTCAACTTTTGCGAGTAGCTCCTCGGGAAAGTCCACGTCAAGCAAATAACCTTTAACCTCATCCGCAAAACCGCACACGGCATCGGGGTGAGAGTCTGTAAACGAGAGATACGGCTTGATGTCATAAACAGGCGTACCGTCAAGCAGGTCAGCGCCGCTTACTATGAGCACTGTCCCCTCGTCAGCAGTATCCAAAATCTCAAGCAGCCTCACCGAGGATAGTCCAATCGGGTTGGGTCTGTATGGGGAGCGTGTTGCAAAAACACCCATTCTCTTGTTTCCGCCGAGCCGTGGCGGGCGGACGGTAGGAGAGAAGCCAGCACGTTTAGCCTCGGAAAACTCCCATATAAGCCATAGGTGGGAATAACCCTCAATTCCGCGCAGAGCCTCTTTAACTCTGTATTCGGGCTCGAAAACTATCCTCGACTTGAAGCTGTCAAGTATCCCGCTTTGGCGCGGAATACCGAATTTTTCTTTAAAATCGTTTCTTATCCTTGCGATTATCTTCATTTAGAAGTTTTCTCCCGCAAAGCCCCAATGCTCGCATTCCTCGTATTTGACGTAAATTCTGTCGCTCTGAACACTAAGTGTCTTCGAAACCGAGTCGCAAATAGCCCGTGTCAGCTTGTCGTAGACCTCATTTGTCGTGCTGCCGAGAAGCTCAACGTTGATATACGCCGTATCCGCATCTGCATTTCCGCCGAAAGCCATTCTGCATCCGTCTGTGAAATTAAGCATAAGCCATCTCTCGGTCTTGCCGGGAATAAGGGTGATTATCTTTCCGAATTCAGCTCT
Organism: Clostridia bacterium; assembly: GCA_017411605.1. Classification (GTDB taxonomy): domain Bacteria; phylum Bacillota; class Clostridia; order Oscillospirales; family CAG-272; genus UBA1740. Next base: position 29,564 of record JAFQPR010000093.1, read on the forward strand.
TAATATAGCTTCCTTGTCATCTGAAATTTTTGCGGTTGTTTTTAAATCAATAAAAGGCATTACTTTTCTCCTTTAAGTATAAATCTTGAATAACTGTAAACAAATATTGTCAAATCTTCAACTTTTTGCATTCTTCGAAGTCTTTATAGAGATATAAAGAGCCGCAAACAACGACGAGATTACCTTGCATAAGAGCATACTTGTATGCATCGGATATCTCATCAAACCACATACCCTCAAACCCGAGCTTTTTCGCCTTTGTTGCGAGCTCGGACGCGCCCATGGCACGCGGATTGTCCTTGACTGTTGTATAGATAAACTTAGTGTTGTTTTCGCTGAGCATCTTAAGCGACTCGTCAATCTCCTTGTCCTTCATGCAGGCGAAAATAACCGTCTTGTCAGCTTTACCGAAATAGCGTTCAAGAGAAGCGGTGAGCGAAGCAATTCCGTTCTCGTTGTGACCGCCGTCATAAATAACTGTCGGATTTTTGCGGATAACCTCAAAACGCGCAGGATTTTTTGCTCTTGAAATTCCTCGTCTGATAAAGCCTTCTTCGATGCCGAGCGCCTTTGCTGCAAGAACGGCGAGCGCGGCGTTTTCAATCTGGTGATAACCCGAAATGCCTGTCATAAGCCTGTCAAGACCTCCGAGTGAGAAGCATTCGTGCGTGCCGCTCACGTATAGAGAAACGGGCTTTGCAACCTCGAGCGAGCAACCGTTTTCCTCAGCAGCAGCGCGAAGAACTTCCATAGCCTCCGGCTCCTGCTCAACCGTTATAACCGCACCCGTTCGCGAATTTTCTTTGATAATACCTGCTTTTGCTTTTGCTATTTCTGCAATAGTGCTACCGAGATAACCCGTATGGTCGATACCGAGGCGCGTTATTATCGCGACCTCGTTGGCTTTAATAACGTTGGTCGCATCGAACTCACCGCCAAGACCAACCTCAAGAACAACGTAATCGCATTTTTGCTCAGCAAAATAAACGAAAGCGGCAGCCGTCCATATCTCAAATTGTGTCGGAGGAACGGTTAACTCATCCTCGACGCTTTTTGAAATAGGCTCGATCAAACCAAGAATCCTCGAGAGGTCTTTGTCGGAAATATCAGCGCCGTTAATGCTTATTCGCTCGTTAACGCGGATAAGGTTGGGGGAGATGTATTTTCCAACCGTGTACCCTGCCTCTTCGAGTATGCAAGCAATGTTTGCGGACGTTGAGCCCTTGCCGTTAGTACCGGCTATATGAATAAATTTTAATTTGTCCTCGGGGTGACCTAAATGGTCGAGCATCCTTGAGATGCGCTCAAGCCCCGGAACGGTAACAGCCTGAAAGCTGTTGGCGTATGATTTAAAATCAGACGTATTCATTTTATTCACCGTTTTTATGAATTTTTTTGATATCCTATCCATTTGCTCCTTAAGCAGCCTGATGAAAAGATAGAAGGTTACGGCACGAAGCAAGAAATTGACAGCTCCGTTTATCGCTCTCGTTGCAAGTGTGAACTCCCACGTCCAGTCATACATAAAAACGAATATCGGCGACTTCAGGAGAAAATCAATAACTACCGCGACTGAGCCGAAGCAGAGAAGTATCGAGGGAAGAGAGATCTTCTTCTTATGGAAGAATAAACCGAATACTGCGCCTGTTGCAAATTGGCAAAGTGAGATCCAGACGTTTGGCGCGTAACCCGAGAAGAGCGAGCCGATAACGTCGGCGACCAGATATCCGAGCCCCGCGTAAAGAGGACCCAGCATATACCCGACGAATGCTATGGGCAGAAAACCAAATTCAAATCGAAAGGGAGTACCCTCGGGAGAAAATCCGACGAATCTGCAAAGCACCACCGACATCGCCACCATAACCGAGGTAACCGTGAGAGCGAATATTTGATTATTTACTTTTTTCTTTAACAAAATAAAATACCTCCTTGGAACAGATTTACATCTCGTGTCACAGGAGGCAGCATAGCGGCGAGAGCCGCAAAGAATAAAATGGCGCTCTGCCAAATATTCTGCAATATTATTCCTTCGAAACAGTGGGATGCGGAAGATAAACCGTAGAGCAAAAGGCGAAAGTAATCTTGCCCGAATGCTCACTTCGTCCCTGCGGCAACTCCCCGTCCGCAAAGCACTGAAACGCTTACCGTCCTACTCTGTTATGTATAAAACTATTTTATCACAAAACGCAGAGGAAATCAATATTAATTTAAAAAAATATAACAAATCTTTTATTTGTAACGGAAAAAAAGAAAAACAGCTTAAAAAATTGCTTCTTGCGTAAGTATTTTGCTCATAATTTTATTGAATATGAAAATATGATTTTCAGCTTGGAAATCCATCAAAAATAGCGGGAAATGTTGTATAAATCAAAGATTTTTAAAATCACGGTGCAAAAAAATGCTTAGCTTTTTACGCGTTATCGAAAAGTATCAAAAATGCTCAAAAAATGGTATTTATCAAAGTAAAAGCTCCCAAAAACAAAGGATAAAAATGTACTTTTATCAAAAATATCCGTTTAAATAATTATTTTTTTAAAAATCCGTAGATTTATACGTATTATCGAAAATACTCTGTAAAAGTCTATGAAATGCTTGAAAAATAAGGATTTTTCTGCTAATATAATATTGTAAAAAACTTAAATGAGGTTATTATAAAATGAAGTTTGTTTCATGGAACGTTAACGGCTTTCGCGCCGTTTTGGGAAAAGGCTTTGCTGATGTTTTTTCTTCTCTCGATGCGGATTTCTTCGCCCTTCAGGAAACTAAAATGCAGGAAGGACAGGCAGAGTTCGCTCCCGAGGGGTATTATAGCTATATGACTTACGCCGAGAAAAAGGGATATTCGGGTACCGCGATATTTACGAGGCGCGAGCCGCTTTCCGTAACCTACGGCATTGAAGGAAAGCACACTGACGAGGGAAGAGTCATAACCCTCGAATACGAGGATTTCTATTTCGTTTGCGCTTACGTGCCAAACGCGCAGGACGAGCTTAAAAGGCTTGACTACCGTATGGAGTTTGAGGACGATATGCGTAACTATCTCATAAAGCTTAACGAGAAAAAGGGTGTAATTTACACAGGGGACTTAAACGTTGCGCACGAAGAAATTGACATTAAGAACCCAAAAGCAAACCGCGGTAAGGCAGGCTTCTCCGACGAGGAGCGCGCAAAGATGACCGAGCTTCTATCATCGGGATTTTCGGACAGCTTCAGAAAACTTTATCCGGATACCGTGCTTTACTCGTGGTGGTCGTACCGTTTCCGAGCAAGAGAGAATAACGCCGGCTGGCGTCTTGACTATTTTCTTGTGTCAGACAGTCTTATGGAAAAGGTAAACGATTCCAAGATCCATACAGAAATAATGGGTAGTGATCATTGCCCCGTTGAGCTTGACATTAATATTTAAAAAATCTACCGACAGTGGTAAAATAGCTGAAAGCCAATGCTTTTCAGTATCAAAATCCACTGTCGGTAGGTTTATTTTTTATTTTTATTATGATATAATAATATTACGAATATTTAATTACAGTGAGGTTACCTTATGGATTCTAAAAGCATAGGTAAGACTATTGCTTCTCTGCGGAAGAAAAGCGGAATGACGCAAAGTGAGCTTGCCGAGCGATTAAACGTTAGTAATAAGGCTGTCAGTAAATGGGAAAACGGTCAAGGCTATCCCGATATATCGCTTTTCCCGTCGCTTGCGGCGCTTTTTGGAGTATCAATCGACTATCTGATGCTTCAGAAGAAGGGCATTGCGGTAGCAGGCAATATTGTTACCGATATAGTGAAAAGCATTGAGCGATATCCGGATGCGGGAACTCTCGTCAATATATCCTCATTTGCGCCCGCAATAGGGGGCTGTCCTCCGAACGTCGGAGTTGATCTTATGAAAATAGACCCCCACCTTTCGGTTTACGCATACGGAAGGGTAGGCACCGATGAAAACGGAAGATTTATATTATCGAAGCTCGCCGCCAACGGAATAAATATTGACGGTGTGGTATATTCAAAGGATCAGCCCACGAGCTTTACTGACGTTATGAGCGTTCCCGGCGGAGAGAGAACCTTCTTCCACGTCAGAGGCGCAAATGCGGAGTTTTCTCCCGAAGATATAAACGTTAAGGCGCTTAACTGCGATATACTTCATATTGGATACATACTTCTTCTTGATAAGTTTGATGCCCCCGATCCGGAATACGGAACCGTTATGGCGAGATTTTTAAAGGAAGTTCAGGGCGAGGGAATACTTACCTCGGTCGATATGGTCAGTGACAGCGCGGGTAATTACGGCGCAAAGGTGCTGCCTTCGCTTAGGTATTGCGATTATCTCATAATAAACGAGCTTGAGATATGTGAGATTTTCGGACTTTCTCCGAGACGGGAGAACGGTGAGATAAATAAAGAGAGCATCATCCTCGCGATGAATAAAGCCGCGGATGCGGGCGTTGCACGCAAGGTAATCGTTCACGCAAAGGAGATAGGCTTCATCCTTGACGCAAAGTCGCGCGAGGCATCGTTTGTTAATTCTCTTAAGATACCCAAGGAAGAGATAAAGGGAAGTGTTGGCGCGGGAGATGCATTCTGCGCGGGCTGCCTTTACGGACTCTATCATCATTACAGAGATCAGCAGATACTCGAATTCGCATCTGCCGCCGCGGCGTGCAACCTCTTTGCCGCAAATTCGATAGACGGTATGCGCTCGGCAGATGAAATCGCCGAGATCGCAAAAAAATACGGCAGATTACCTTAAAAAACGATAATTTGAAAGGAAAACAGATAAAATGCTTGCAAATCTTAACGACGTATTATTTGACGCGCAAAAAAACAAATATGCGGTAGGTCTTTTCAACACTACCGATACCGATATGCTGGAGGCGGTTATCTCGGCGGCAGAGGAGCTTCGTTCACCCGTTATCATAGGTACTGCGGAGGTGCTTCTCCCTTACGGAGAGCTCAGCCTTATCGCTCCCTCGCTGGTTGAAGCGGCGCGCCGCGCAACCGTTCCCGTGGTAGTTCACTATGACCACGGCTTAACCTTTGAGCGCTGCCTCGAGGCTATGAAGCTCGGATTTACCAGCGTTATGTTTGACGGATCGGCAAACGACGTCGAGGAAAACCTCAGAGCTACCCGTGAGATAGTAAAGATCGCCCATACTCTCGGAGTTACGGTTGAGGGTGAGATAGGTCACGTAGGCCAGGCTGATAGCTCGGATAACGAGGTTACGGATATGTATACTACGCCCGAGGAGGCGATCTCCTTTGTTGAAAACACGGGCGTTGACGCTCTTGCTATCGCGATCGGCACGGCTCACGGAGCATACAAAACCAAGCCTAAGCTTGATATTGGCAGACTTCAGAAGATCAGAGCGGCTCTCGATACGCCGCTTGTGCTTCACGGAGGCTCGGGACTCTCGGACGATGACTTCAGGGATACGATAAAGTACGGTATCGCAAAGGTGAATATCTTCACCGATCTTTGTGTTGCGGGCGAGGTGGCAATGAAGGAGAACGTTACTGACGGAACTCGCGGAATGTACGGTTATCTCGAAGCAAGACGAGCTAAGGTCGAGGCGATGAAGGGAGCGGTAAAGAAAAAGATGCTTCTGTTCGGCTCGAACGGAAGAGCATAACGTTTAAAGTGTTATGACAAAGGATAGAAGTTCAAAATATATGTTTTACAAAAAAACATAAAAAAGTCAACTTTAATATTAAAATAGAATAAGAAATAAGGGGAAAGCCGTGATAGTATTAGATTACCGATACAAAAGGAGTTTTAAAAGCGTGAAAAACAATTTCTTGACTAGTGAATGTTTATTATGCTATAATTAATTTATTATTAAAAGTATAATTTATAAAAAATAAACAAAAAGGAGAAAAGAACGATGAAAAAGACTAAATTGATAGTTGCTCTCGCGGCTTTGCTCTGCCTGCTTGTTTCAATGCTTGCGGTTCATACGTTTGCGGCAGACGGCTCGGTGAGCTACGGTGGTCTTGCTTTAAGCGGCGGTACAGATGACGTGACGGGCAACAAGTTTGGTATGGATTCTTATCAGACCTGTAAGGATGCCGACGTAATTCCCGTAACGCTTGAGGCATGGGTGTACGTTCCTGCATCGCTCGAGGGCGAGGCGCTCGGAACTCTTTACGGTAATTATTGGACATCTTCAAAGTACGGTATGGCGTACATTAACTGGGAGATAGCGAAAAACGCTACTCCGAAGCTTGTATGGAACAGCTCGCTCGACGGAGAAAACTATGACGTAACCTTCAGCGAGTCGCAGCTTCCCACGAATGCGTGGACTCATCTCGCGATCGTTTACAACGGTGATACGGGTGTTGTATCCTGCTACGTAAACGGAACGCTTACAGAGGAGAAATACTATTATCCCGCGATCGACCCCGATGTTCTTGAGCTTCCGATGATGATCGGCAGTGATATCAGAACGATGAATACAAACTATTTCAAGGGTGAGATAGGAGATATAACGGTTTATTCGGACGTAAGGACTGCCGACGAGATCGGCGCGGACTGCTCAAAGGGAATGGATATGACCGCAGCCGAGGCAGATCTCTCGAGCGCTATATGCTATTACGATATAGACTCCGACGATATCGGTAAAAATATAGCCGATGAAAGCGGAAACGGCTATGATATCATATATAGCAAAGCATGGCTTACCGAGGCTGAAATGGAAGCTATAAGAAGCGCATCGGGCTTCAAGCCTTCGTATTCATTCGCAGTTATGGGTGATACTCAGATGCTGGCGGATTATTATCCCGAAAAGATGCCCGTGCTTTATCAGTGGATCGTGGATAATGCCGCCGCGGATAAAAAGAATATCAAATTTGCTATCGGTCTTGGTGATATCACCAACGATAACGGAAGAGATGACAGATATGAGTATGACGAAGCGAATAAGGTGTACTATAAGGTCAGCACCACTGCCGACGGTAGTGCGCCCTATACTCAGTGGGACGTTGCGTACGATGCGATAACTCTTCTTGACGGAAAGGTCCACTACGCTCTTGTAAGAGGTAATCATGACGTATATTCCGGTTATGACGGCGTAAGACTTGAAGGCTTCAATTCGCATTTCGAGAATTCCGAGTGGTTTACCGCGCAATTTACCGCAGAGAACGGCGGTGGACTTTATACTACGGGTCCCGACCCCGTTACGGGTTATAGGGTATCGTATGCAAATACGTATCAGACACTGACGGTAAATAATACGAATTATCTGTTCTTGAATCTCGACTGGAGAATAACCGCGGATATCGTGAACTGGGCTGAGCAGGTTCTTAAAGCTCATCCCGACCATAGTGTTATAGTCAGCACGCACTCTTATCTTAACGCTGACGGAACTACCGAGGACCTTGGAGATCCTACTCCGAGAGGCAGCTATAACGGAGACGTTCTTTGGGATATTCTTTTCTCGAAGTATGCGAACGTCAAAATGATCCTTTCGGGACATATAGACAGCGAAACGATAGTAACCAATCAGGTTAAGGGTGATAACGGAAACACAGTTACAGAGGTTCTTATCAATCCTCAGGGCTTTGACTCAAAGCTCGGCGGAACCGCTATGATAACGATGTTCTATTTCAATGAGAGCGGCGATGAGATATTTGTTGAGTGGTATTCGCCGACAAAGGATAGGTATTACAGAAACCTTAATCAGTTTGTAATAGATCTTGATGCTGATATTGAAAAGAATGCGGAGTCCGCTTGGGACGGAGCAACCACTGCCCAGCCTTCAGGCTCGGGAACCGAGGCTGATCCTTATCTTATAGCAACCGCGGAAAATCTTGCGTGGATCAGCACGAAGATCACCGATGGCGGAGTATCCTTCGCAGGTAAATATTTCAAGCAGACGGCTGATATCGACCTTTGCGAAAACGTATTCACGTCTATTGGAAGCTATTATATAAGCTCATCCAATATGGCGGCGTTTGGCGGTATTTACGACGGATGCGGCTATTCAATAAAGAACGGAACAATAACCGGCGGTAAGCTTATAACAAGCACGAATAGTCCCGCCCCCGAGCGTTACTTCAATTACAGCGAGGGCTACGGTCTGTTCGGTGTGATCTACGGCGCGACGATCAAGAATATCGTTCTTGATGACGTTCAGGTGGTAGGCAGAGGCGCAACGGGCGCGATAGTAGGTCGCGCGGCTGCTCCCGAAATAACGGATACCGCGCTCGCGGGATTCAACTCGATAGTTGGCTGCGAGATCACCGATACTGTTAAAATAGTTACTCTTCTTCCTAATAACGGCGGTTCTGCTCCTACCTCGTTTGACGATGGACTAAGAGCGGGACGAGTAGGCTCCGTCTGCGGTATGGCTTACTCCGCGTACATTAACGGCTGTACTTCTGCGGCAGAGTTCAGTCTATCGGGCGATTTCACGCTTGCGGGCGGTATAGTCGGAACAGCGGGACTTAACAGCAGAATAGAAAACTGCGCGTTTTTAGGCGGTATGACTCTTGCCGAGTGCGCATCGGGACTCGTTTCCTATCTTGGCGGTATAGTCGGTGCCGTTTCTCCTTCCGAGAGCAGCGCAGACCTGATGGGAACAAGGCTTGATATAAGCGGTATTCTTTATATCGGCAACTGTTATAACAGCGGCTACTTCAGCTATATCGGCGGTGAGGTGACTTCCGACGTTTATTACGGCGGTATCATCGGCTTCTGCGGAGATCTGGCTGACGTCGATGACGATAATATAACGTATCCCTACCTTATAGAAAATTGCTATAACCTTTATGAAAAGACAAAAGAGAATTCCGCGCTCAACGTTGCGGGACTTGTTGGTTATGCAACCGCAGGCGAAAAGACTCTTTACGTAAAGAACAGCTATTCGGTGGCAGTTGATGCAGCCGATGGCGAGAGCAACGAATATAAATTCGCAGCGGGCTCTACCGTGATCGACGGACTTGACGCCATTGTTGCCGAGAATTGCGGAACTCTTGCCAAGGCCGATATGAGCGGCTACGTTTCATCTATTGATGCGAGCATTGCATCTGTCAAGGCAAACGGTGTGGCTCTTAATTGGAAGGTCGGCTCGGGCGCTCCTTCGGGAACGGCTGCTGAGGGACTCAAGTATCTTGACGTTGCAAGCAATGTATACTATGTATATGAGAGCGGCGCATGGACTGCCGTTAGGAATATTGCAATAACCGATAGCTCGCTTGAAACCGAATACGGCACGATTCCGAACAAATATGCAACCAACACCATTGTAGTGTTTATCAAATCGGGTGACTCGTACACTTGTGTCGGAGGTTATGACACTCTTACCGATGCGGTCAATTGCGTTGTAAACTCAAAGTATAATCTTCCGTTAGATCCTAATGCTGAGGGCGTTGTTTATTTCAGAGCTGACGTTACGACGAAGAGCAACGTAAGCGGTAACCTCGGATACAACGTCGGAACTGTAATATTCGATCTTGGCGGTCATACTCTGACTCAGGCAAACAGCGAGCCTATTTTCAGGGGCTATTCGAAGTATATGAACGGAGTACCCGATAGCCATCCCGACATATATTATCTTCCCGGTTACTACGTAATCAGAAACGGAGGTATCGTTCTTGATACCGACGGACTATTCTACTTCGGTACTGACGGATCTGCATACAATAATTATACGGGACCTGCTCCCTACGAAGTGAAAACCTTGGATTGGACGCTTGACGGAGTTAACGTATCTCTTGCCAGAGATGCGACTCTTACAAGCCTTATCGGAAGATACAAAGAGCATACGGATCATAAGGTAGATAAGCCTACGCATTTTAATCTTACTATCAAGGAAAACTGCGTGCTTGATATAACCTATGCTCCGGAAAACTTCGTTCTCTTCGATGCGTTTGACCCTATCACAGATGGTATGATAAACAGCGTATCCTACAACACTGACTCTATCGTAAACGTTGAGGTCGGCGCTTGCGACGTTATCGCGGCAAACGATGAGTTCATACTCCATAAAATAAATCCCGATAATAGCTCGTCGGTAACATATACAGAGGATGCAAGCGGTAATTATCTTAACCTTAATATTGGCGGTACGGAGTATAATCACGAGGATCTTTATACTCCTTACGGATACATAGATATCGATTATATCGACGTTGCTTCATATCCTGTTATCGAATTCAGCTATTCTAATGGTAATTACACTTGCTATAAAGCATATACGAACCTTGGAGATGCGCTCTCGGGTAACGGCGGCGCAAGAATTCGTTGCAGAGATGAGGGAACGCTTGCCGTAGTTTATCTGCGTGACGACGTTACTCTCTCCGCTGCCATAAGCGGTAATATGGGCTTCATCTGCGGAACGATGGTTATCGACCTCGGCGGAAATACCATTACTCAGACAGGCAGCGCGCCTATCTTCAAGGCGTTTGCAAAGTATGACGGTTCGCGTATCGGAAACTCTAACTTCAAGCTTATAAACGGTAAGATCGAGCTTACGAGTCATAGCTTGTTCTACGTAGGTCTTGAGGGTACAGCTTATGCTAACGATATCACCCACGTGAAGAACGTTAACTGGACTCTTGATAATCTGACTCTTACGGTAGGCTCGGGCGTTACGAACGTATTTACGGAGTATTCCGAATACGGCTCTAATACAAACGACGGCAGAGAGATGATATTTAATCTCACCATAAACGATAACTGTGTTATTGATATGAGAAACGCTGCCGCAGGCGCACTTCTCTTCGGCGCAAACGATCCTAATATAAAGAATACCGCAGGTACGTCAACGTGCTATACCGATTCAAAGGTAAACATCAACGTCGGGGCTTGCAGTATACTTGCAACGAGCGGTAATGACCCCGCATGGGTTTCCGTAAACGAGGATAACGGCTCATCCGTAACCTTCACCAAGAATGCTAAAAATGAGGGAACTACCGTAACGGTCGGTGACGTGACCTGCACTTACGAAAGTCTTTCTACACGTTACGGATACGTTCCTCTTAAGTATGCGGCTTATCCTATCGCCGAGTTCAAGCTTGAAAACGGTAAATACGTATTTAACAAGGGCTATGCTTACTTCAACGAGATATCTTCAGTAAACGGACTTTGCAGATCTGCAGATGCGAAAGCTGTTATCTGCCTCAGAGAGGATATCAAAACTTCCAACTACACCGGAAGCGCATCTTACGTATCCGGAAATCTTTGCTGGAATATGGGTACGGTTATAATAGACCTCAACGGTCACACGATTACTCAGGATGCTCCTAACCCCATTCTGAGAGCTTACGCAAAGCACGTCTCGGCAACTGTGATGTCGGAGTCGGGAAAATTTGAGATCATTAACGGAAATATCATTCTCAACTCATACGGAATATTTGACGTCGGCGCAGAGGGATCGGCTTATCAGAGCTCAACCCTGGATAAAACTCTCTATTGGACTTTTGATAATATCAATATCTCATTCGGTAAGGGCGCAACCGTAAATTCACTCCTGCAATTCACGGAGAAGCTTAAGGTTGCTCGTACCATGGGTATGAATGTGACTATAAAGGAAAACTGCGTAATCGACCTCGAGAACGCTCCCGCAAACTTCCTTCTCTTTAATGCAAACGAGACAACGTCTGCGTATACAGAATCCGTTGTAACCTTCAACGTTGAAGGCGCGAAGATAATCGGCGGTGACAATAGCTTCAAGTGGGCTGACGTTCACGCAAGCAACGGATCATCGGTAGCATTCGTTAATTCCGATAACGGATACGTTCAGCTTGAGCTTCCTGGCGAAGCAGCTTCTCTTCTTGATACTTCCGTCGTGTTCAAGAGCTCAAATGGCGCGGACCTCACGCTCGTTAAGATCTCCGAGGGAGAGGAGACCACCGTTTATACTCTTGCTCCCGCAAGCATAAAGAGCTTCGTTCCAAAGATGAGCTTAACGCTTGACAGAAATCTTATAATGAACGCGTATATACCTGTTAATAACCTACAAAAGTTTACATTTGACGGTATTATTTACGATAATCTTGCTTCGCTTGCAGATAAGAAGGTAACTCTTGATGACGGTAATGACTACTATCTCATCACGCTTTCTCTCGATGCAAAAGAAGCGGCAAGAACGGTTAAGCTTACAGCAACCGTTGATATTGAAGGCAAGAGCGCTACGGCAACCTTCACCTTTAGCATACCCAAGTATGCAGAGAAGCTTATCGCGAGCGAAAACGGAACAGAGGTAACACTTATCAAGGACGTGCTTCAGTATATCCGCGCTGCATACGCCTACTTTGGCACGAACGATACCGAAGCTATATCAAAGATAAATGCTATCCTTGGTGACTATTCAGCGAAGCCCACTGTCGAGGGCGACACTGCGGCAACTGCAAAAGGCTTCAAGTCTGTGACCTTTATTCTTGACGGAACTCCTTCGATGAGATTCTATCTCGCAGACGGCAAGTCCGCATCGCAGTATAAGTTCTATATAGGCGAAAAGCAGCTCGGCGTAGAGGTATCCGCAGACGGAACTTACGTTGATATAGACGTTTACGCATACGCACTCTGTGAAACTGTAAACGTAAAGGTTGACGGTAATGACGCGGGCAGCTTCCATATCAACGCGTACTACGCATTCGTCAGCGGCACGGGTGAGAATTCTTACACGGGTGCGGACAAAGAAGCTCTTACCGCTCTTACCGAGTGCTTCTGGAAGTATCTGCAGAGCGCGAGAGCGTACAGAGAATCGGTTATTGAAAACTGAAAGGAGGAGTGATTAATGCAGAATTCAAAATGCAGAATGCAGAATGAAAAGAATGAATTAGCGGTTATGAGTTATATAGCTCCCGAGCTTGAAGTGATCGGGCTTGACGCGAAGGATATCATCACTACCTCGCCGGGTACAGAAACAACACCAAAGGAAGATAACGACGGTATCTGGGACTTCGATTTAGGTTGATTTCAATCTAATCAAGAATCACTAATTTAATATCCATAAAGCAAAAAGGCTTACCCGATTAATGTTGGGTAAGCCTTAAGCTTTGGCAAAATTGTAAATAATAGTGTTCATATTATGGGAAAATGTTGATGATTAAAAAAAGCAACGTCATAAAATAGCATCGTTCGTAACGATCTTCTTAGGGTAAAACATACGGTATTCGTTTGGCGTGTATCCCGTAAGCTCCTTGAAGCTTCGGTAAAAGCTTCGCTCGCTTCCAAAGCCGCACTCGATAGCAATGTCGACTACCGTTCTGTCGGTATTCTTCAAAAGATGTCTTGCGGATTCAAGGCGTAGCATTGATAGGAGAGTAGTAAAACCGAATCCTGCCGCGCTGTTGATGCATCTTGAGAGATATTTTTCGTTGTATCCGAGTGCGGCTGCGGTTTTGGAGATAGTGATACGCTCGCTTTTATGAGAATCAACATACGTTATAACCTTGCTTAAAACGTTATCGTCTACGTGCTTTTCAACGAGCGGTACGTTATTGGAATAGTCGCCGATAATATTGTATAAAAAGCCTTTTACCTTGTAAAGTGTCAGGGTATCCGTACGTACCGTATCTAAAAAAGCCGCATATTCACCGATATTCAGAGGGAATACCGAGCGCTCGCCCGTGTTCTTCTCGTTGGGCGCGAAAAAGGATTGAATAAGCGAAGGTAAAAAATTAAATCTGAAGTATTCCGTTCCCTCGGGTCTGTCGTATGCGTGGGATTGGAAAGGGAAGAGGAGAGCGCACTTCCCCGCGGGAATCTTCTCGGATTCCTTACCTAGCACGTGCAGAGTCAATTCTCCCGACGTAACTAAGAGAAGCTCTGCGGAGGGATGAATATGAAAGTGCATTTTGCATTCTTCGACGTTTCCAAGTAAAATACTGTGCTCTTTTGCGCTAAAAGAGGTGGAAATTTCCTGTAAAGTATTAAAATATTTCATAAAAACCTACCTTTATGTAACCTTCTGGCATATATCATACCATATAATGGCATAAGTTGTCAAGACGGTTATGCTATAATTAAATCGGGCATACACGCGTTTTATTATTAGTATGTATAAACGATACGTGGCTTTTGTATCATTCTGATTAAACAAATTAAGTTTTAAAAGGAGAATGGAAATGAAAAAGAGAAGAATTTTGGTAATTGCTCTCTCGTTGGTGCTCTTTGTAGGACTTGCGATCTGCGCTTCGCTTTCGGTTTTTGCGGATAGCGCCGTTACAGAGTCAAGCTGGATAGCTGCACCGAAGAAAGCATTGGTAAAGTGCGCAGGTGAGGGCTGCGATCACAAGGAATGTGATTACGTATATTCCTTCGCGGTTATCGGCGATACGCAGAACCTTAATATCTATGACGTCAATAATAAGACGGAGCATATGAAAGGACTATACAATTGGATACTTGCTAATAAGGATAGCAAGAATATTCAGTACGTTATGGGACTTGGAGATATTACTCAGGCTTATTACAGAGGATACCAGAGCGGTGTCTGGGAGGAGGAATGGGTAAACGCCAAGGAAGCGATCTCCTTGCTTGACGGAAAGATTCCATATTCTCTCGTAAGAGGTAATCACGATATTACAGCAGGCTTTAACGGAGCATTCGGTGTAGGTAATAAGTATTATACCGACCTTGCAGCACTCGCTGCGACAAAGGACAGCGTAGATGAAAACGGCAGACCTATGGCAGGCTTCCTAAACGCGGATAAAATTGAGGATACCTACCGTAAGGTAATCATAGGTGATCATAAGTATATAATTTTCACGCTTGATTGGCATCCGACCGAGGAGTGTCTGACCTGGGTTGATACGGTACTTGCCGAGAACTCCGACTATCAGGCAATAATTACCATCCACTCGTTCATAACCCGTGACGGTACGATAACGGACGACTACGAGGATACCTTCCCATATGAAAACCTTACGGGTACCCGCCCCAACTGGGAAGAGGTTTCAGCGTCGGGCGGTAACGTTTTCCCGAAGGTTCTCTGGGAAAGCGTACTCTCAAAGCATAAGAACGTTGAGATGATCCTCTGCGGTCATATAGATGAAGACGATATTATAACGACTCAGCTTGAGGGTGAAAACGGCAATACCGTTACCGCAATGCTGATCAACCCTCAGACGATAGACAGCACGGTTGAGCCTGTTGGTATGGTTGCTATGTTCTACATCTCGGCGGACGGCAAGGTTATGAACGTTGAGTACGTTTCAACCGTAAGAGAGGCTGCGAATAAAAACGCTTATCTCGGCAATCAGAATCAGTTTGAGGTTCGCCTTGATTATACCGTATCCGAAACGAATAACGGATGGACAGAAACTCCTCACGGCAGTATTCTGACCGAGATTTATAACGCATATCCCTTCCACGTCCTTATGGACGATGACTCGGACGAGAGCACGGATGCATTCCTCTTTGGCAGCTATTCGAGCTGGGAGGAAACGCTCAAGGCTATTCACGATTTCTGCGGCAACTCAAGACCTTCATCACATAAAAAGATGAAGACCTATTACGTAGTTATGTCGAAGGACTACACCGATACGTATGTCGGCATTCACGATAACCGCGCCGCGTATAACTTGGGCAAAACCGTTCTCGATCTTAACGGAAAAACGCTGACTCTGGCTTCTACTGACGGCGTATTTCTTCCGTTCTACGTAACTTCGAGTGGAAAATATCCGAAATTTACAATCACGAACGGAAATATTGATATTACGGGCAAGGTTAAGCTCGTTGCGCTCCAGAGCGGATCAGCTGCTCAGGGGGAAACCGGTACGCTTGAGCTTTCCGATCTTAATATCACGTATTCTTCGACCGCAACCGCAACGCCATTGATCACAACTTATAACGGTTCCGGCACGGGAAGCTACGTTGACTTTAAGATTTCGAACTGTAATATAGATTCGTCTGCCGTAAACGGCGCTATGACGCTGTTCGGTCTTAACGATACTAATAATAACAACCACGTCGCATTGAATATAACGGGCGGTAGCATCAAGGGCTCAACCTCGGCTGACACAACAGTTTTCGCACTCAATAACCTATCGGATAAGGTTACCTTCACTAAGGATTTGGGCGGTAATTATACGACCTTGACATTTGCTGACAACGCATCCTTTGACGGCGTGTTCTATTCCGACGTAAAAGATACTTATCTTGAGTTTGGCGCGCCTGTTGCCAACGGAGATTCCTACGTTTATTCTCTTGAAAAGTCGGGAGCCGTTCTCACGGATTACGGAATTATTCCCGAAAGCGCAACCTCGTATCCCTTCGTGCTCTTCAAGAACGGCGAGATGATCCACACATCTTCTGATTGGAATACACTTATTAATACCGACTTTAAAGGCACGGCAAATTATCAGTCGGGATGCACGCTTCTACTCAGAAAGGATTACAGTACAAGCAGCTCTACGGGTAGCCCCTCTTGGTTCGCTCGCATTGATGACTTGACTATAGACCTCGGTGGAAACACGTTTACCCGCGGCTCGTATCATATGTTCCAGCTTATGGGAACAGAGTCAACCGCGCACTCCACTTCCTTCAGAATAATCAACGGAACGATTGCAACGGGAAGCAGTACTGCACCCGTAGTATTCAATAACGCAGATTCTAATACCAATACCGATACGTTTGACGTCACATTTGACGGTGTTAAGTTTGACCTTAGCGCTTCGGTTACAGGAAGTCAGGGAATTTTAGTATGCTTCGGTGACGGTATTGAAAAGGGAGTTGATGCTAATATAACACTCAACGATTGCACGATCTATCGCGGCTCGTCAACGAGAAAAATGACACTCTTTGCACTTATCGACGAAAAAGAGGGCAAGGTTAACAACAAAACAGACGTTAACGTAGTAATCAACGGAGGAGAACTTGTCGCGGATACTATGTCAGGCATTACTCTTGCGACCTATAGCCCTGCAAGAGAAGGTATGACCGCCTCTGCGGACAGTCTTTCGTTAGGTAAGGGAAGTGACGGTAAATACCTTATAGCAAAGCTTCCCGCATCTTATACCGTCCCTACGACTACGTATGCTTTGCTTGACGGCAATTACGCTGTTGGAAAGGATTCGGATGACGGAACTACTGCATATTGCAGCTTCAATAAGCTCACCACTCCTTACGGTGACGTTTCAGCAAAGTATGCATCTATTGTAAATTATCCGTTTGCGGTATTCTATAACGGCGCATTCGTAGAAGCATTTGGCTCTTATAATAAGGCTATCGGCAAAGCCGTAGCTCTCATAGATACCGATGCAGAGGTTGCGATATGCGATACGGCGTACGTAGTACTCAGAAGTAATTTTGTTGCTACAGATAACGGATATTTCTCGGGAGCGAGAGGAAAATTGATAGTTGATCTTCAGGGATACACTATCAGCTCCTCTACTGCGGCTCTTGCGAGCATCAGTTGGAATTATAACTCCATAACCGACGAGGCTGCTGTGGAGAAGTATCTCAGCTACACCTCGAATATCACGTTCAAAAACGGTACTATCAAAAATGACAGATCGGGACTTCCCATCATCGCGATAGACCAGACGAACGGAAGCGCAACGACAGTTCCGAGCGCTACCGCAAAGAAGCTTTACTACGGATTTGAGAACGTGACCTTCAGAACGGCAAGTCAGCCTATTTTACACAACTATGACAAGACGACCTCTCACGGACTTGAAGTAACAGTTTTCGCGAAGAATTGTACCTTTGACTTTACGGGCGCTACCGAGGGCGTAGCAATGATCTCGCTCTTTAACAAACTCGTTAAAGCAAATATTGAGCTCGTCGGATGCGACGTTATCGCAAGCAAGCTTGATAGCTTTAACGTTTATAAGATCGGCTCTGACGATACTGCAAAGATAACCAAGGGTGATAACGGTGTTTATATGACCGTAACACAGTCGACCGAGGCTCTCCCGACCACAGTATATAATTTGTCCGACGGCGGAAGCGCATCCTTCTATCTCACGTCAAGCGCAGGCGGAAAATACGTTTATGATCTTGGCGCTGATGAGTTTATAGACGGTTATGGCACTATCCCTGCTCAGTATACCAACAAAGAGACCTATCCCGTAATTCTTTTCGATAACGGCTCCGCGACAGGATATACGACAATAGCAAATGCTTATGCAGCATTATCTGCGACAGGGGATTATACAATTCTTATCAGAAGAGACGTAATTAAGGATAGCAATAAGGGATTAAGCACCTTCAGAGGAAATCTTACTATTGACCTTGACGGACATACGCTGACGGTAACTCTTGGCGGAAACTATCTTATCGATATAACGCTAAGTGACGTAGGCGCGGGCGCATCGGCAAGCTTTAGCTTTAAAAACGGTACGCTTAAGAAGGAAGGCGGACGCGGTCATATTCTCTATAACTACAATGCAAGCTTAAACGGAAGCGCAAATTATAGGTTTGATTTCGATAGCGTAACGTTCGTTTCAACAGACTCTACATATACACCTAACGTAGTATTCAATACATGGGAAAACGGATTTGACAACGCAACCGTTGCGGCAAGCGATTATAAGCTTGTTGCAAACTCAACCTTCACGGACTGCGTATTTGATTTCGCAAGCTCGATTGACGGAGCGGTAATGCTTCCTCTTAACCATAGCAGTAATACTAAGGACAGAGTCGTGCATAACGTTACCGTTAACGGCGGAGTTGTTCTTGCCGATAGCGCATCTGACTTTGCAGATAGATTTGTCAAGCTTGACGGTAACACGAATGGCAGAGCGGATTCTATCACCTTCGCAAAGGCAAACGGAGGTAATTACACGGCGCTTGTTCTTCCTTCGGGAACGGAAGCTCCCACCGCAGAGTATAACGGACTTGTATTCGTTAAGATATCCGATAACGAAACAAACGTGACTTACAGACTTAGACCCGCAGAATTTGCAGATTTGAATTATGCACCTAAGATGAGCCTTACTCTTGATAGAAATCTCGTTTTGAATGTATATATTCCTGTTAACTGCACACAAGAGTTTACATTAGACGGTGTAAAATACACAGATTTTACCGCCTTTGACGGTAAAACGGTCGAATTTGAAGGAGCTATGTATTATCTTGTATCGGTAGAGCTTTCGGCAAAGGAAGCGGCAAGAATTGTAGCTCTTGAAGCAACCGTAAAGGTTGACGATAAGACCGCTACCGCAACGTTCACCTTCTCCACCGTGACTTATGCTGAAAAGCTTCTATCCGATTCTGCTATCACACAAACGGAAAAGACGCTTGTCAAAGACGTTCTTCAATACATCAGAGCCGCATATACCTACTTCGGTACCGAAGATGCCGAGCAGATGGCAAAAATCAACACGCTTCTCGGTGACTACGTATCTAAACCCACGGTAGAGGGAAGCGACGCATCCGATACGACGGGAATGAAGAGCGCGACTCTCGTTCTCTCGGGCAAGCCTAGCATCAGATTCTATCTTGCCGACGGAGCGAATGCATCGGCATATAAGTTCTACGTTGGCGGAAAAGAGGTTAACACTATCGTTTCCGATGACGGAACATACGTTGATATAGACGCTTACGCATACGCGCTTTGCGAGACCGTGACCTACACGATTGACGGTAATGACGCGGGCAGCTTCCATATCAACGCGTACTACGCCTTCGTTAGCGGCGCGGGTGAGAATTCTTACACGGGCGCAGATAAAGCCGAGCTTACAGCTCTTACCGAGTGCTTCTGGAAATATCTCCAGAGCGCAAGAGCGTACAGAGAATCGGTTGTTGAAAACTGAAAGGAGGAGTGATTAATGCAGAATTCAAAATGCAGAATGCAGAATGAAAAGAATGAATTAGTGGTTGTGAGTTATATAGCTCCCGAGCTTGAAGTGATCGGGCTTGACGCAATGGATATCATCACTACCTCACCGGGTACAGAAACAACACCAAAGGAAGATAACGACGGAATTTGGGACTTAGATCTCGGTTAATAACCTAATTTAACTGTGCCGTAGAGTGATAAATACGCGCTTCGCGGCACAGAAATTTTGTTTTTCTTAAGTTTAACTATTAAAGGAGAAAACGTAATGAAAGCATTTCGCATAAGGAAAATAGCAACAGTCGTTTTCGTTCTTTTTGCTGTTTTGATCTCACTTGTTTTTGTTCTTGATTCTGCGGCTGCAGAGGCAGAGAATGACGTTGCGGTGGGCAGTAAGGGCGAGATCGACGTGTGGCTGATCGCAGGTCAGTCAAATGCGGTTGGCTTTGGAAGTGACGGCTTGTCGGCGCAATATCTTGAAGACAAAAGATATACCGAGGGATTTGATAACGTTCTTTTCTGGGGTAAGTATGAATCAACGTACAATCCCGAGGCTTTCGTTCCCGTAACGGTTGGACTTGGAAAACAGTCCGCGACGAACACAACTACCGTAGGCGCTGAGATAGGAATGGCGGCGGCACTTGACGGTAACGGAAGAATGAATGCGATAATCAAACGTGCTGTCGGTGGGTCTTACCTTTATCCGACGACTTATAGCACGGTATCACAGAATTCGGGTACGTGGACGTCCCCATCTTATTTGGAAAAGTATTCGATAGATACCGAGGGAAATAAGCTCGGTAACCTCTACACAGAATTTATACAGACCACAAAAGACGGAATAGATATGCTTATTGCCGACGGTTATACTCCGGTCATTAAAGGTGTCTGGTATATGCAGGGTGAGGCGGAAACGCCGACCCAGCTTTATGCAGATGCATACGCGGAGCTTCTGACTATGCTTATCGGTGATATGCGAGAGGATCTCGGAGAGATAGTCAACAAGGATCTTTCAAACCTTCCGTTTGTAATGGGAAAAATAACGAGAAACCCCGAATATGATATTCCCGAATTCATAGATACGGTAACCGCTGCTCAGTTAAGCGTTGCTTCAGCCGTTGCGAACGCTTATATAGTTGACACAACGGGAATGCCGCAGATAGACGGATGGCATTATACCGCCGATTCTCAGCACGAGATTGGCGTTCAATTTATAAACACCGTCATCAATTCGTCGGGTAAATACAGCGTTACCGCAAGCGGAACGGGTGTGAGTCTTAGCGGCGGCGGAGCAAAATCGGTAGGAGATGAGGTGACCGTTACGTTTACCTCGCTTGAGGGCTATGAGTTATCATCCGTTGCTATGAAGGTCGGCGCGGGGGAAGCCGTTGACATTACGGGCGCTCTCGTACAGGACACAGAAAACCTTAGCGTTTATTCGTATACGTTCGTTATGCCCACAGGCAACGTTGCGTTTGAGATAAATGCTACGGACCTCAATGCGGAATCAACCGAATACGGTCTTATTCCTTCGATGTTTACGGATGCTGAGAAATATCCCTTCATTCTCTTCAAGAGCGGAGAATTTGTTTACGCCTTTGATGATTGGTGCGATTTTGTAAACAGTAACAGTATCGCGGGCTGCACTTTGCTTCTTAGAAGAGATTACGATACTACGGAGTCCTCGGGAAGCCCTTGGGCGCTTTGCCATAGCGACGAACTCACTATAGACCTCGGAAACCATATCTTCACTCGCGGAATGTACCATATGTTCCAGTGCCTTGGCAGAGATGAGAAGGTATATACCTCAACTATAACGGTTAAAAACGGAACTCTCAAGTCTACGTTCTCATACGTTAACGCATCGGGTACAACGACGGGAGCATCTCCACTTGTCGTTTTCAACAATTCCGCAAGCTCAACAACCGTTGATAAGTTTAACTTTATTTTTGACGGAGTAACCTTCGACGTAAGCTCGGGCAGGGGTATTGTGGCAAGCTTCACAGACGGAACGTGCGGTACTGACAATACGATAACGCTTAATAATTGCACGATATACAGAGGAGCATCCACCTCGGCTATGACTCTTTTCGCTCTTGCGGAAACGAGTGGTAATAAGAATGACATTAAGGTTACTATAAACGGCGGTAAGCTTGTCGCTGATACTCTTTCAAAGCTGACCTTCGCTACGTATGACGTTGAGCGCGAAGCGGGAGAGGGAAGTCCTGACAGTCTTACGCTTAACACAGACTCAAGCGGTAATAAATTTACCGTCGAGCTTCCTCTGAGTGCCGGAACGCCCACGCAGATGTTTACCTTCACAAAGGGCGGATATGCAGCCGTAAAGCTTTCGGATGACGGCACAACCGCAAAGTATACTCTCGAATATCTCGGCACTCCATATGGAAATATAGACGTTAAATACGCGTCTGCAGCCGATTATCCGTTTGTATTATTTAAAAACGGAGCTGTACTGACCGCATTCTCTAACTGGAAGACGTTTATTGATTCGACGATGTATAATTCCGCAGATTACAAGACGGGATGCACGCTCCTGCTTCGCAGAGATTACAGCACGTCAGAGGCATCCGGCAACCCGTGGGCGCTCAGCTATATCAAGGATATTGTTATCGACCTTGGCGGAAACGTATTCACCAGAGGAAATAACCATATGTTCCAGGCTTACGGTCATGGAAATGCAGCCGGCAATACATCGATAAAAGTAATAAACGGTACTCTTAAGGCTAAGTTCTACAAGGACAACGGAACTACATCCGCAACTCCTCTTATCGTTTTCAATAACTCTGCCGATTCGACCGCAGACGACGCCTTTGCATTCACCTTCGAGGGCGTTACCTTCGACGTAAGCGAAGGCAGAGGAATCGTCGCGTGCTACACCGACGGTACGTATGGCACTAAGAATACGATGATTCTTAATAACTGTACTATATACAGAGGCACGTCAACTTCGTCTATGACTCTCTTTGCACTTACCGAATCAAGCGGAAACAAAAATGACGTTAATATCATTATTAACGGCGGTAAGTTTGTAGCAAATTCTTTCAGTAAGCTTACTCTTGCGACCTTCAGTGCGGAAAGAGAGGCAGGAAAAGGCTCACCCGATAGCTTGAAATTCGGCGCATACAACGGAAAATACGTAAGCTTTGTTACGAAGAGTGGTAATGCCGCTCCTTCTTATAGCTTTGTGACCGTGAACGGCTCGCAGGTTTCGTTTGCCGACGTCAGCACTAGTGAGAATGCGATATATCAGCTCGGCGAGGATATAAAAACCGATTACGGTTATATCCCATATGCTTACAGTAATATAGATAATTGCCCCGTTATCATATTCAAAAACGGTACGTATTACGGAAACAATACGGTATTCTCTGCTGCATATAGTACTGCAATAGGACAAACGGGTGATAGCGCGGATACAGTAGTGA
>JAFQPR010000014.1 GCA_017411605.1 Clostridia bacterium
GGGGCTGTCGCATTTAGGCATAACCGAATAAAAAACAGGGGTATTGTGAAATAAACACAGTACCCCTTTAATAGTAAGCACAAATTTGAGGAAATCAAGGTCGAAAACCTATGGTTTTCCTCGTTTTTATTAATGTTTTTATTCTACCGTCGTTTCCTCGCTCAGCGTACGCTTGTACGCTTCTCGCTTGTTAGCCGACGCTTTCTGCTCTAAATCCGTTCGCCCCAAGGTTCTGATCTCATTAAGAATTCGCAAATCGTGTAATTACAACCGTGCTTTACCGATTTATCATTGATATGCCTGAATTCTTAATGAGACAGCCCCTCTTACGTTTATCTCAAGGTAGAGATATCTATGATTCTTCGTTTTCAATTTTGGTATAATAAGGATATAAAGTAACGTTGCCGCCAAAGTCGTAAATACCGAGAGATTTTCCATTATTATCGGTAACCTGAGTTCCGCCGCCGTTAGGATCGGTAAAGTATCCCATAAATTCATAATAGTATTTTGGGAAAGCAGGGAGCTTGTAGGTGTTATTACTTGTTACTTTATATGTCAGATAATCGGGAAGCTCTGCATAAGAGCCTTCCTCCTGATTAAAGCCGTAGAACTTAAATTCCACGGAGATCGGATCTCCCGATGCGCTTAACGAGAAACTAATAACGTCACCGCAAGAAACCTTAATGTCTTTTCCGCTGATGCTTCTTCCGTCCTTTGTTAATTCACCTAAAAGAACGGTTGTACCGTCTGTTACGTTACGTACGTTCACGTATACCGTTTTTGATGAGTCGGATGCGATAGCGGCATAAGCTGAAAGTGATACGGTGGCATCGTCTGCAATAACGTATTTTACAGCCTTACTTGTTTTGGAGCTTGCCGTAACGAAGGTATAGTTGCGGCTGGCGCTGAATGAACCTATGACGTCGTCGGGCAATTTATTGAATCTTGGATAGAGTGTAATATCCGAGGTTAAAGGCTGTGAAAAATCATATCTTTTGTGTAATCCCTTATCCTCGTACCATCCCGCGAAATAAAATCCGCTTGGAATATCGTGAGGCGTTATATATTCAAGCTTTTTTCCAATGGTTGCAGATCTTTCTACGGGGAATCGAGTGTCCTTACCGTAAGCGTCCATATACGTCACTGTAAAGCTGTCTACCAAACCGTCGTTGGGAATTGTTACAGTATACATTTCCGCAGGAATATAGTGAGCATAAATGGAAATTCTGTCATCGTATGTGTCGGTTTCATTGAGAAGTGACCATGGAGCTACGGAATTTCCGTTTTCATCCGTAAATTTTGTTCCCTCACCGTTTTCCTCCGAGAAGTATCCTACGAAGTTATAGCCGTCATACTCGGTATATTCTATCGTATAATCACTGTCATAATCGAATTTCTGATCTCTCGTACTAATGTAATATGGTGCCAGAGGATCGTGAATCTTTGTTCTGGCGGTAAGAGGTAGGAATACTGCGTAATAAGTCGCGTCATATTTTTCAACGTATATAGATGATTGAGTGAAACCGCCCTGTTCTCTCCAACCGCAGAATTCATATCCGTATTTTTCAGGCACGATCAAGTCTTCGGGATCAAAATGATCATGCATTTTTACGTTGTAGATCTTCGACTCACCGTCGTATACGAGAGTGAACGTTGCGTCATGAGCTTCTGCGTGAAGGTAAATGGAAATGCTTTCGGGCTTATTTGTCATAAGATAGCTCTTGAATTCCGCTGTTATAAGTCCGTCCGTACCGATAGCGCACATTCCGTTTCCGTTAGGCTCTGTGAAGTATCCGTAGTAAGTGTATCCATCTACATAGTTCATAGATATTTCGTCAAGATAATGTTCGAGCTCCTCGTCATTGAGATAGTATTCGTTTATCGTGTACGGTGATGATCTGTAAGCGGGTTCGTTGACATTGATTGTTAAAGTATGCGTTTCTATGATATTATCGTTTGATTGTGAGCTTCCGCCTATTAGCTCGCAGGCGGATAGAGAAATAAGCAGGAGTGGAATTGCAATTAGCAGCGATATTATCATTTTTTTGAAAGAAAAGTTGTGTTTCATTGTTACCTCCGCATGCAGTATTTTTATTGTCATTACGATTATATCACAATTGTAAATACTTGTCAAATGTTTATTATTGAGTTGTTATTTGCAAATAGAAAGGAGAATTCTGCGGAAAAAGATAAAAAAATATCAAAACTATTGAAAAAAAGTTATTATTGTGCTAAAATAATAAAAAATAAAACGGAGGCAAAATAAATGGAAAAATTTTTGGCATGGTTGCGTGCTAATAAAAAAATTGTAATAATAGCAGCTGTTTCAGTATTGCTGGTTGCTGCATTAACGGTTGGTGCGATACTGATTTTCGGCGGCAAAGATAATAATGGAGATAACGGTGATAGCAACAGCGATAACAATAATAATAGCGCTGTTAAGGTTGACTACACGTTTACTCTTGTAGACCAGTATAATAACGGTGTTGCAGGCGTAGAGCTTACGTTCAGAGTAGGACCTAAAGACTCTTATACCGCTACGACGGATGCAAGCGGTGTTGCTAAAATCAACATCGAGGAAACCGAACTTCCCGTGGAGGTAAGAATCCCCGCCATACTTCCCGCAGGATATTCTAATGCGGGCTCGGGTAAAGTCAGCTTTGCCGACGGTGCAAAGACTGCCGAGGCAAGCCTTATAAAGCTTGTTGCGCACACTGTTTTTGTTGTTGACGAAAGCGAAAACGCACTAGCTGGCGCAAACGTTCAGGTTTGTGTTGACGGTGTATGTCAGGTTGCTGTTGATACCGACGCCGAGGGTAAAGCTGTCTTTTACGTTAATCCCGATGCGGAGGAAGCGTACGCACAGTTCAATACCGCTCCCGAAGGATATAACGCTCCTGCAGACGTAAAAATCTATTACGTAGACGGTGCTACAGAAGCAACCTTCGTGCTTACCGCAAAATAATCTTAAATACATAGAAAAACCGAGCTAAGGATAAAAGCCAAAGCTCGGTTTTTCTTTTATTGTTTAATCGATGAGATCAATAAACTCAAGATCCATAGATGGGCAAAGGTCACCTATGTAATAGCCTTCAAACAACTCATCAGGATTTATACCACTCGTGTCCTTCGCGAGAGCAGCTTCAACCTCTGCGAGTAGCTCGTCGTAAGTCATCTCCGCGGTGGTGTGGTAATTGATAACTCCCTTATCGTCAAGAACGAGCGTCATAGGATAATTTCCGTTTCCGCCGAGAGCTTTATAATAAGTATCGAATGCAGCGCCCTCAACTTTTACGTCGCGTACGAAGAGCATCTTTGAGCCCTTGAGGTTTTTATCAATATAAATATCGGGCTCTTCCCAGCCTTCCGTTCCACTCGTGTGTACGGTAACAACCACAACGTTCTTGTCCTCGAATTCCGAGGCTATTCTATCAAACGCGGGGAGCTCTTTTTTGCATCCCGAGCACCAGGTACCCCAGAAGTTGATAACTACAACCTTTCCCCGATAATCCTCAACGTTGAATTCTCCCGTACCGATATCGGTGTTTGCCTCGGGAGCTTTATAGATGAAGTTAAAGTAGACAAGGGAAGTAGCAAGAACTGCTATCATAAGAACAGCCGCGATAATTCTGAGAGTGAATACTCGCTTTTCGCGTTTCTTTGTGATAGCCTCTTTTTCTTCTGCCGTAGCCTTTTCGGGAATTTCATTTTCGGGTAAAATTATCTTCGAGCCCTTCCAGCTGATAGCCTTAGTGGGGCATACGGAAATGCATTCTCCGCAGCTGATACACTCGTGATCTCCGACCTCTTTGATATCGACCTTGCATTTTGCTACGCAAAGTCCGCAATCAATGCACTTTTTCTTCTCGAGCTTGATACCGAGCACCGATATCTTGTTGAAAAGCCCGTAAAGCGCGCCGAGAGGGCAGATAAATCTGCAGAACAGACGGTAAATGAATACGCAACCGACAAGGATGCTGATCATAAGTGCAAACTTCCAAGTGAAGAGTGGGCCGAGCATCTCAAACATAGGCGCATTATTCGGGTGGAGAAGTAAAGATATAGCGCCTCCGAGCGTTCCCGCAGGGCATATGTATTTACAGAATGCGGGAAGCGGCATATCCTTGAGCATATAAGCTAAAGGAATAATAACCACGAAGAATACGAGAAGCACGTATTTGAAGTATGAGAGTATCCTCGTTACTCGGCTTTTCTTGAGCTTCGGAGTTTTTATCTTATGAAGAAGATCCTGAATAAGACCGAAGGGGCAGAGAAAACCGCATATCCATCTGCCGAGCATGATGCAGTAAAGCAGGATTATGCCAAGCATATAATATGGAACGGTTTTCTTAGTAGATGCGAGAGCATTCTGCAGCGAGCCGAGCGGGCACGCGCCTACGGCACCGGGGCATGAGTAGCAATTTAGTCCGGGAACGCACGCAGATTTCGTGTTTCCAAGAAATATCGATCCCGTTGCGAAGCCCTTTATATTTGCGTTTGTAAGAAGAGCGGCATAAAGCTGTATCAGCCGTCTTTTAAACGTAAGCTTTGGTTTAAGTGATTTTTCTTTTTTCATATTATCCAAGTCCTATACATTCTGTGCAAATACGGACGGCCTTACCGAGAACGTCGGACATACCGCCGTTGAAAATTCCAAGCACGATAAATGCCACCGCAACCGTTATGATTGACACGCGCGCAAGGTTGACGAGAGCGGGCTTTCTGTCCTTTGTTTCGGGCATCTCGGGTGCGGGAACGTCACTGTTAGCAATAACGAGCAGGCTTTTTAGCGCGTCTATCTCGCGCTTATAGCTTTTCTTCGAAAGAATATCGTATGCGTAGATCAAACCGCCGCCGATAAAGGCAAGCGAAAAAGCAAATACCGATACCTTGATAACGTATCCGTTGATATCGGAAACGGAGTAATCTATCAGTGTGGCAAATAGAATAGAAGCTATTCCTAATGCAGTTATGATCGACGCAAGTCCAAGACTCATTTTTTTGCGGTATTTTTTCTCTCTGTTGATCTTTTCGTCCGTACGGAGCAATATTTCATCTCTCTTCTGAAGCTTTTCTGTAAGCTTCTTTCTTGTTACGAGTATATTCGGCTTAGCGCGAAGCTTCTCTTTATCAAGAGGGAAGGCAAACTTCAGAACGATACCGAAAATAACGAGCTCGAGAGTAGCAACCCCCTGTATCATAACGTATTTTAAATATTTTCCGACTGCCTCGCGGGAGAAAGGCTGATCCCCTCCGCTGACGTAAATCGCAATGCAGCATGCCGCAAGCGATATACCCGTTATAATTACGAGCGCCGCAGTAATAAACGCTGTAATATTATGTATTTTTAATCGTGTTTTCAAAACAACTGCTCCAATCTTTAACTTTCGAACAAGGCTTTGAAATATCTTTCAAAGGCCATAAACCGACAGTTTATTTTAGCACAAAAACTGCGCATAGTCAAGATGCTGGATTAAAATATATAAAATCAATTAAAATATAAAATATTGACAAGAGCCGCCTTTTGCTGTATACTATAGTTATAAAATGGCGGTTTGCCGTCTTTTTCTGAATGCGAGGTATTCTGATGAAAAAGAAGAACAGTTTTCTTCGCTCTCAGCTTTTGCTTCTTAAGCCGTTTATTTCGGGATGCTCGTTGCAGTCCGCAAGAAAATGGCAGGATAAAATAGGCGAGCTTATGACCAGTGTTCATAAGGACTACGTCGATTCCGAGGAAATAAAGGTTGGCGAGATCAATTGTGCTATGCAAATACCGAGGGACGAGGTCTCGTCGGGTGTAATATTATATCTTCACGGCGGCGGTTACGTAACAGGTAATCTTTCGTATGCTAAAGGCTTTGCTTCCGTTCTTGCATCCAAATGCGGAATTCGTGTATTCACGGTTGAATACAGGCTTGCCCCCGAGCATACCGCACCGACAGCGCTTGACGATTGTCTTGAAGCCTACGGATATCTTCTTTCAAACGGCTACGATCCCTCTCAGATAATCATCTGCGGAGAGAGCGCAGGCGGCGGACTTTGTTATGCGCTATGCCATAAGCTGCGTGATAAGGGCAGAACTCAGCCTGCGGGAATTATCACTGTTTCACCGTGGGTAGATCTGACGCTTTCCGCAAGCTCCTTTATCACCAATGAAAAAAACGATCCTTCAATGACGAGGGAAAGACTAAAATATTTTGCCGATCTGTATACTTACGGCGCCGTGAGAGAGGGAAAAAAGCTTCATCCGAAAACAGAGCCTGACGAAGCGCTTGATTTCTCTGCGAAAAGCGATACGAAAATCTCCCCCCTCTTAGCCGAGCAGGATAAAATGCCTCCGTCCTTAATTTTCGTTGGCGGAGATGAGATATTACTCGATGACTCTGTAAGTATGCACGGCAAGCTTCTCGAGGCGGGAAGCGAGAGCCACCTTGTAGTAAAGCCTGATATGTGGCACGGCTACGTTCTTTACTGCCTTAAGGAGCACGAGGACGACTTTGATAAAATCGCGAAGTTTATAAAAAATAAAATACCCATGCAGAAAAAGCTTCGTTGGATGGGTCTTGATAATGCGGCAAAAATATTCCCCGCGGCAAGACGTCGCAATTGGAGCAACGTTTTTCGCCTTTCGGCTACTATGAGCGAAACGATAGACAGAGAGCTGATGCAGACCGCGCTTGACGTAACCGTAAGACGATTTCCGTCAATTGCCGTAAGAATAAAGGCGGGAGCATTCTGGTATTATCTCGAGCAGATACCGAAAACGCCCGATATCCTTGACGAAAAGCCTTATCCGCTTGCGAGAATGCCGTTTGACGATATCAGAAAATGCGCGTTCAGAGTTCTTATATACGAGAAAAGGGTTGCCGTGGAATTCTTCCACGCGTTGACGGATGGAAACGGCGGACTAATATTCTTAAAAACACTTGTTTCGGAGTATATCTATCAGAGGTACGGAGTGAAGGTCCCCGTCGGAGACGGAATACTCGATAGGCTCGAGGAGCCCTCGGATGAGGAGCTCGAGGATAGCTTCTTAAAATACGCGGGAGATTATCCTGCATCTAGAGCGGACACCGATGCCTTCAGAATTATGGGCAAAAGAGAAGAGGACGGCTTTAAAACCAATACTACCTTTATTCTTGATGCGGCGAACGTATCGCGCGAAGCTAAGAGCAGAGGAATAACCGTAACCGCGTATCTTACGGCGGCATTTATTGTTGCAACGGCAAGGATTCAGGAGCAGAGGGTAAGAAGCAAAGCGAAATATAAGCCGATAAAGATTCTGATTCCCGTAAACTTGAGAAAAATATTCCCGTCAAAGACGCTCAGAAACTTCGTTATGTATGCGTCTCCCGGAATAGATCCGCGGCTTGGGCATTTTGAATTCGACGAAATCTGCGATATCGTTAAAAATCAGATGAAGCTGCAGATAACCGATAAAAATATGGCAGCGATAATAGCTACCAACGTAAACGATGAAAAAAATCCGCTGCTTAAGATCGTTCCGCTGTTCCTAAAGAATATCGTAATGAAGCTTATCTTCAACGCTGTCGGTGAAAAAAAGTCGTGCTATAGCTTTTCAAATCTCGGCGTAGTCGATCCGCCCGAGGAATTTAAACGATATGTTGACAGGCTTGATTTTGTAATCGGAAATCAGGCATCGGCTCCGTATAACGTTGCCGCCCTTGCGTATAAGGGAAAAATATATCTCAATATCATAAGAAACATCAGTGACCCGATACTTGAGGCGGAATTCCACAAGGTATTTCGTGAGCTTGGAATTGAGCACGTTGTTGAAAGTAATACGAGAGAGAGGAAGATCTAATGTACTGTATTAAATGCGGAGTGGAGCTTTCGGAGGGGCAGAGTATTTGCCCAATATGCGAAACGAAGGTCTATCATCCGGATTTTGATATACCCGCTGATAAAAGCACTTATCCGAAGAAAGAATTCAAATCCGAGGAATTTAACCGTAAGGGACTTATGCTCGTAATAACGATGATAATGCTGATCCCACTGCTTTTGCCCGTAATACTTGAGCTAAGCTGGCATCATACGATAAATTGGTCGGGCTACGTTTTCGGCGGTGTGGTTCTGTTTTACGTATCGTTTATGCTCCCGTCGTGGTTCAAGCACCCCTCGCCCGCTATATTCGTACCGTCAGCTCTTGCAGTAGCAACCGCATACCTGTGGTACATTTGTTTTGAAACGGGCGGCAGTTGGTTCTTTAGCTTCGGTATGCCGATAGCTTTGTCATTCACACTTATAGTGACCGCGGCAACAACGCTCATCTATTATCTCAAGCGCGGAAAGCTCTACGTATACGGCGGCTTCTTTATAGCTCTTGGTGTATGGACCTGCCTTATTGAGCTTCTTATCCGCGTAGTATTTGACGTAAATACCGTTATCTATTGGTCGACCTGTACCTTTGCACTTTTGTTCATTGTCGGAATGCTTCTCATTATCATTGAGATAATCAAACCGGTCAAGGAAACCTTAAGAAAAATCTTTTATATCGGCTAACCGATATTTTCTCTTCAGGCAGCATCTTAGTAAAAACTTAGCGCAGCGGATTTTACGCGCGCGGAAGGAAAACAGTTTTATGAAAATTTTAGTATTGAACGGAAGTCCAAAGGGCAGATACAGTATAACCCTCCAAACTTCAAACTATCTTGAAATTCTTCATCCCGAGCACGAATTTGACGTTCTTAATCTCGGAGCTATGATAAAATCGCTCGAGCGCGATTTTACCGAAGCTGTGGCAAAGCTCGAATGGGCAGATCTTCTGATCTTCTCATATCCCGTATATACCTTTATCGCTCCGTATCAGCTCCATAGATTTATCGAGCTTATAAAGGAGAGCGGAATTGACCTATCGGGTAAAATTGCGACCGAGATCACAACCTCGAAGCATTTTTATGATTTTACAGCGCATAAATACGTTGAGGAAAACTGCCACGATCTCGGTTTGAACTTTATCGCAGGCCTTTCTGCGGATATGGATGATCTCACGACTAAGAAGGGAAGACTTCAAGCCGAGAAATTCTTTGACTATCTTGTTTTCTCTGTGGAGAATAGGCTTTTTGTAAACAATTGTGTACCAAACAACAAAATCGAGCCTGTTACGTTTGAATTTGAAATAGAAGAAGAGGTTGAAAAGAGCGGTGACGTTGTTATCGTAACGGACTGCGAAGAGGATAATTCATCTCTTAAGAATATGATAGCCTACTTTAGGATGAAGCTCCCGAGAGCCACTCGCGTTATCAATATACGCGAATGCAATATCAAGGGCGGTTGCCTTGGATGCTTCGGCTGCGCTACGAAAGGAAAATGCGTTTATAGTGACGGCTTTGATACCTTCCTCAGGGAAAAGATACAGACTGCGGATTCGATAGTTTACGCATTCACGGTAAAGGACCATTCGATGGGCTCACGCTTCAAGATGTACGATGACCGTCAGTTCTGTAACGGGCACAGAACGGTAACTATCGGTATGCCGATAGGTTATCTTGTCAGCGGAAATCTTTCTCGGGAATCAAACCTTTCAACTATCCTTTCGGCAAGAGCGGATGTAGGAAGCAATTTCCTTGCAGGTATTGCTACCGATGAGCGCGATCCGAAAACGGAAATCGATAACCTGGTTTTAAAGCTCACCTTTGCTCTTGAGAATAAATATCAGCCGCCTCAAAGCTTCTACGGTATCGGCGGAATGAAGATATTCCGTGACCTCATTTGGCTTATGCAGGGAATGATGAAGGCTGACCATAAATTTTTCAAATCTCACGGTCAGTATGATTTTCCGCAAAAAAAGCGCGGCATGATGCTGAAAATGTATCTTGTCGGAGCTCTTATTTCATCACCCAAGATCAAAGCAAAGATGGGAAATAAGATGAACGAGGGTATGATAGCTCCTTATAAAAAGGCGCTCGACCGCGCAAGAGCAAGAATGGAGCAAAAATAAATTTAAGTTCGGTAAATTTTTATATTTCGCACTAATTAGCAATTATGGAGATGAGGCTTTGATTAAAAGATATTTTAAGGGGCTTGCGATTCTTCTCGTTTCTGCTACTATAATAATGTCTATTATTATGAGTATTTACCTATTGGTAGCAAACAATGATAAGTATACGTGGGTACCACCTAACGAAACGAGTTATAATAAAACACTGAAGGTTGTCGGAGACGTTGATTTTGCGCCGATAAGCTTTATAGATGAGAACGGTAACGCCGCAGGATATGACGTTGAGCTGCTTTATGAGCTTGGCAAGAAGCTTAGAATGAATATCGAGCTTGAACTTTTGCCTTGGAAGGATGCGGTTGAAAAGCTTGAGCAAGCTGAAGCCGACCTTATGATTAGCGTGACTCAGAGCGCGGGAGGCGTAAACAGTAATGAACGCGGATTGAATTATTCAGTACCTCTTTTCGTTGAGTCGTACGTTATATTTACGAAGATTGGAACAAATATACACACCGTTGATCTGAATGAGAAAAATATTGCTCTTCTTAAGAGTGACTTTATCAATGACTATCTTATTGATTATTATCATCTCTCAAGAGAAGAGAATATAACCAAGGCAGAAACGATCGATGAGTGCTTCAGGCTTGTAAGCGACGGTGAATGCGATTGTGCGATAGCGCCCTTAACGGTAGGTAATGCCATACTTAACGAAACAGGCAGAAACGACGTTTATGCTACCAATGCGGTCGTTTATAGCAGTATGCACTATTTCGCAACGCCTATGAATGTGACGGGAAACGAGCTTCATACTATGATAAACGGAGCCTTGCACGAAATTGAAAAGGAAGGCATCTCGAGAAAAATATACGACTATTGGATGGTAGATTATTTATCGAAAGAAGATGCAGTTTCCTTTTTAAGTGACTATTCCTTTATCATGGCGACGGCTTTGGTATTGATCGTCTTCTTCTACACGATAGTAGTATTTATATACGAGCAAAGGCAAAGCTCTAAAGCATCGAAAACATCAAAAATGCTTCAGTTTGAGAGGCAGATGTACCGTGATTCGCTGATATTTAACTGCGATTACGCCTTAACCGTCAACGTATCGCAAAACGAACTTCATACGATACATAAAATAGGCTCGCTTGATGAGTATGGATTTGATGAAAAACTTCCGTACGATGAGATTGTCGAAAGATTCTTGCAGAAAGCAACTCCGTTTACGGTAACAGGCGTTGAGAATTTTCACAGTACGGATAAGTACGCTTCAGCATACAATAGAGGAAAACGTATAGTCGAATTTGAATATTATGTTCCGCATAAGGATTCATATATCAAAGAAATAGTACTTCTTTCCGAGCAGGCTGATACGGGAGATCTTTTCGCGTTCGTAGTTGGAAGAGATATGACGTCGCAGAGAAGAGAAGAGCTTAAGAACAATCATGCAATATCAAGTCTTGCCGAAGTAGCTGCAAGAGTTGGAGCGGGCGATCTTGAAGTAGATATCGACGATAGTATTGACGGAGCTGTCGGTGTACTTGCGAAAAGCTTCAAAAAGACCGTTGAGCAGCTTCGCATTTATATTAACAGTATCAAGGAGCTTGCAAGCGTTGACCCTATGACGGGTATGGCGAACAGGACCTCGTACGTTGGAACTATAGCAGATATAGACGTAAAGCTTGCAACAAATTCGAAATTCAGCTTTGGCGTTGTAATGATCGATCTTAACGACTTAAAGAAGATTAACGATATATACGGTCACGAAGCGGGAGATGACTATATACTTGAATCCGCAAATCTTATGAAAGCGGCGTTCGAGAGTGAAAGGACTATTCTGTTCAGAACGGGCGGCGACGAGTTTGTTGCTATCATATTTGACGTTAATATAAATGAGCTTAACGCGCTTTGCGAAGGCTTTAACGGTATAATTGCAAAGCATAATGCCGAAAATACCGAAAGACCGTATTCCATTTCGCTGGCTTACGGATATGCATTATATAATTCCGGAAAGGATAAATGCTATATGGATACGTATAACAGAGCCGATGCGGAAATGTATAAGCATAAAAACGCGATCAAAAACGGCGCGGTCTGACGGATTGCGGCGGAATAAAAAACAAGACTCGGTTTGCCACTGCGAAAACTAAAAACAAAAAAGCCAAGTTTTGATCAAAGGTATACTCGATTGAGTATCGAATGATCAAGGCTTGGCTTTTATAATGTCAAGTTATATATTTGTGTCTTTCTGTGGGGAGTTTATTTCCGCTTTTTTGAGTCTTTCTGCATATTGTTGAGCGACGTACATAAAGATGAGAAAAATAAAGAGGCTGTTTATTATATAAACCTCGCTTACGGCAGATGCGCCAACGTAAGAATTCGGATCAACAACTCTTGAAATGAAAAAGACGGATGAGAAAACTATGAAGCTCATTATTCCAAGACCCAGAAATCCTAAAAAACGATCTTTTTTTCTTATCAGCGCGGAATATGCAATAAGTCCTATACCGTATAATCCCCAACCGATAATAGTCAGATAATCATGTAAGTGGTTAATGAATAAAACGTTTTCTGCATCTTGCTTTGCGGGAAATATAATGCATCCGATAAAAACCAGAATGATATTGACGAGTTGGCAAATAATAAATATCTTTTTAGACCTGTCTGCCAGAGGGCCTGTAACTGTCATACGGTAGGTTATCCAGGCGATTGAAAACATTATTATGAGAGACCAAAGCAATGTTGTAAACCAGAATCCGTGAATCCACGCTATTCTTGAAATCGAGGTATAAAGCGGACTTTCGGAGCTTATTGTTATAAATAGAAAAGAAATAAATGGAATTATGATAAGTCCGAGAATGATTATGAATTTTGTAGAATATAATAGTTTTTTAATTTTTTTTATCATTTTATTTACCGCGTAATAGTATAAAATATATAGAATTAATATGTTGAAGAAATATGTTGAAGAACATTTCCCCGAATTTACGATGTTATTATGACTATTATACGGCTAATATATTTATAAAGTATTTTAAAATTGTAAAATTTTTGTTGTTTTTGTCATTTCCTGCGGTATGCGAGCAGTGTTCGTGACCGACCGACTACGGTAAAAAATAAGCACTCCAAAATTGGAGTGCTTATTTTTTTGTGAAAGGGCTACGAAAAGGATACAAAATCCTAATGGATGTAAAAACGGATGAGTGGGTGCAAAAACGGATGATTTTTTCAAAAATGGGTTCAATTTTAACAAATGGGTGCATTTTTATAGTCGGTAGGAGAGATTGTATTGTTTTTATTGTCTCATATGTTTCATATATCGATTGGTTAAAATCAAATTGTAAATGGACGGCTATTTGCTATAATTGCTTTTCTTGCTAAAAACTTCAAAATTTCCACATCATTCACAAGATAGGTTTCATTTTTCGTCATCGGCAATATTTTGCTGTTTATTTCGGATGCCTTGTTATGTACGATTCTACACCTTATGTCATAAATTCTTTCTGACAGATCGTCTATAATACCTATATTATCATTCAATCTTAATTTTTGATTAGAAAGTTTTTGGGATTCTTTACTTTGATAATAGGTGTTGAGAAAATCTCTTTCCTTTATATAATTCAAAACGTCATCACCTGATACAATATGCCTCAAAGTAGTACTTAGTTGTTCTCTTTCATCCCCGAAATCTCCCGCCTTGTTTGTTTTCATAACCGTAAGCAGTCTAACAATATCAGCATCTTTGTTTACATTAAAAGCCGGATCTTTTATTATATTTTGAACTTTTGATTTAACTTGTATTGCCGAGTATATGGGATAATAGTATTCTAAAACTTGGTATAAGGCAAAATACATGAATATGGGAGAAGTAGAGTTGTTTTGCGCAAACCAATATAACGACATAGGAATTTTGTCATATTCATATTCGAGATTTAGTTTTCTAAAATCAATATCAGGCTTCCCACGCAACATTGCTTTTCTATGTCTTTCAATACGAGATTCTCTTCTAGGACAAAGAGAAATTGGAAAATCATAGAGTATGTCCATTTGATAGAACAAAGTGTTAGATATTTTTTCTAGAATAGATCTAGCAATTTCTTCAGTTGCTGCGGATATATTTTTAATTTTCAGCGTTATTCTAAATCGGGTTCTCCCCTCATCAAGATCTATTATGCGTCCGTCTTTACATAAACTTAAAAAAGCAAACTCTTTGGTTGAGTGACCAAGATAGACTTGCTTTTCTGAATCTGAATACATTAATAATTCAGATGGATATGCAGTACCTCTTTCATCTCCATACTCGTCAATCACTTCGAAAAATTGAGCCAACTTTTTCAATAGATAACGATTGGGAGATAGAAAATTATGCATTTCAATTTCGCATTCTATACACCTAAGGCCTGGTGACCAAATTGCCTCATAATTAGATACTCCACGATACTTTATAAAATCACTACGCATAATGCTTTCAAAGTTAGTATCATCATACAAGCGAATCTCGTCACAATTTCTTGCTACGGGAAACTTTAAAGTTATATATTTATATTTTTCCCCGTCATCATAAAATCCTTCTGCGATATTATTTTCAACATTGTTTTTGTCTAGGAACTCTTTGAAAGAGTCGATGTCAACTGAGGGGATATTTACAGCATAGTTTTCATCCATAATTTGCAACCTCCGTTTGTTTTTATTATTATATCACAAAAACGACAAATAGTCAATATTTTACGCACTAGGCGATTCCCGAAAAAAACAAGAAAGCGGCAAGCATTTTCGGCTCACCGCTTTGGGTTCTTATTAATCTGTGCGTACATCGTTCGATGCAGGATTTCTTATTTTACTCCACTCCCTCAAATGCGCCTGCTTCTCGTGCAAGTTCATTTATCTTTAACTGCAATTCGGTTGTTGAGAAGGAATAATAATATTGACCTTCTTTGTTCATAAAAGCGTGCATCTTATATTCTTTTTCACCTTGAATTATGGTTATCGAGGTATGGTCACCAGCATTCGGTTCAGTACTCATTTTAGTAAATGATGCCGAAAAGATAATGCTCATAATCTCGTCAATATCGTCCTGATCTTCGATGGTGAAATAAAACGGGTATCCAGAGTAATTATCAAACTCCACTTCAATTTTATCCGTTTCTCGTGTCATATCGGCAAACTTTGAAAAATCGGTTATTGCAGTTATTTCTTTACCAGTTTCATCGCCGGTGGGCTTCTTTAAAATATCACATCCCACAAAACAGAACAAAAGAGTTATTGTGGCCAATACTAAAGCAAATAATTTTTTCATTTTGTTGACCTCCTTTTATCCTTCGTTATATAGTTCTATCAACCTATTCACTTCGTTGAGTATTTCTGTTGAATTACCAACATACACAACGCTTACAGCCGCAATTCTATCTCTCAAATAACATATCTCTCCAGTTGTTGATACATTAAAATAATACGATACATTCGCCCTATCCTCATATTCTCTTACAAATGAGACCGTACATAAAAGCTCAAAATCGGGGGGCAAATTATTGCTTTCGTGCGATTTTGTCAAAACAAGCTCATTTGCCATATCAAATAATGCAATCATATCATCGTAATCATAGATCATTGCAAGCTCAGTACCATAACGGCTAAGCTCTAGATAATTAATATGATAATCGCTCAAAGAGTACTGACGCTGATTATGAAATATACGCCATTCGTCCGGATCTGTATCTATTTTAATATTACAACCTGTAATGGATAAGCAAATAACCAAAGCAAGAATTATACAAGTGAAAGCTTTTTTCATTTGATTGACCTCCTTATTGTTTGGGTTCAGCGTAGAAATACATCGAATAGCCGTCAAGAGTAATGGGCAAGGTCGGTTCTTCCGAGCCGTCTGCGCATGTGGTCATAGCAACGCCTGCATAACCCGATTTGCCGTCAATCGAGATATGATAATCCGTTCCTTTGGGATTTCTGCCTGAAACGGTATAAGTTCCTTCGTAGGTCTTACCGTTCGTAACATCGGTAATCGTAATCTTACCGTCCTTTGCCACGAGTGTCATTTCTATGATCTTCGCTTCGGGGTGAGTTGTACTTTCTTCTGCCACCGCATCGTAAATAACTTGATTATCATCGGCGTGCATAATCGTCCGCATTTTCCACTCGTAATCTTCGATTTTAGGTTTTCCTATTCCGCAAGCGGAAAGTGAGAACAACATAATTGACAGAAGGAGCAGAATTGATATTATTTTTTTCATAAGGAAACATCACCCCAAATTCGTTTTTGCTTTATTCTACTCCCTCAAATGCGCCTGCTTCCCGTGCAAGCTCTATAATCTTATCATACAAATCAGTAGTTGAAAATGAGTAGTAATATTTTCCCTCCTTGTTTGCGGAAAGGCTCATATCATAAATCCTTTCCCCTTGGATTATTTTTATTGAGGAGTGATTGCCGTCATTTACTTCCTCACCCATATTCTCAAAAGTATCGGTGAAAATTATGTTCATAATTTCATAAATATTTTCTTGGTCTTCAATGGTAAAGTAAAACGGAGCACCGGTATTATTGTCGAATGTCACTTCGATTTTGCTAGTTTCTCGTGTCATATTAGAGAATTTAGAAAAGTCGGTTACTGTTCCAACTTTTTCTTTAGCAGCATCAAGGTTTAAAATAGTATTGATTTTTAAGCGTTGGTCTTCTGCAACTTTGGTGCTTTTACCGTTTGTAATATCATTAAACGTTCCGCATTCAGAATGATATTCAACTCTTTGTCTTTGCAAACTAAAATAAAAATCGCATTCGCAATCTTCAATATTAGTTTCCCAAACAGCCTCATTTAACAAGTTGATAATGTATTTCCTATCTTCAGATTTCATCTCAACAGCTTGATGTTCTGTTGCTGTATAACAAAATCCATCCCAAGCTGCTTGATATGGCTTCTCTGAACACCCAACTGCGCTCAAGCAGAGTAGACAAGTCAAAAGCAATGCAAATATTTTCTTCATATCAAAGAGCCTCCTTTTATATTAGATAAAGATACGTGGGTATTGACAGCAGCCAGACAAGAATTAAAACAAATATGCTATATAGCTCTAATGTCTTATACCCGTTTTTCTTCTTTAACGTAATCGCTTCAAAAAGCACCAAACCTAGAATGAGTGGGAGTACAAAAACTATGGATATCATGAATCCGCCAATCCCTGTCCAACCATCATTTATTGTTACTCTTTCGATAATAGCAAATATCATCATTACGAGTAACCCAAGCACTGTTACTCCGCAAATAGATGAATATGCAATGCTGATAATATTGTATCTGTTGTAGGTGTCCTTTTCCTTCGTACCGCCGATTAGTTCGTCCTGCGGTATCTGAAATAGAACTGCAAGACGCGCGAGATTGTCTTTGCTCGGATAACGGTCACCTGACTCCCACTTCGATACAAGTGTACGAGAAACAAAAATCTGATTTGCCAAATCGTCCTGTGTAAGATTGGCATTCGTTCTAAGCTCTTTGAGCCTATCTTTTAATTCCATTGAGATCACCTCCAACATAATTTTACTATACATATAGCGAAAATACAAGCAATAACGATGTGACATCAATGTGACAAATACATTTCGCATACATTATACCATATTTTTCGTCTATTTTCAACCTATTCACGCATCCCTCGTGGAATAATCGCCTCATGGTGGTCTTCAAGCAGATATGACTCGCACTCCCCACGATTAGGAACTTGTTTGCCCGTAAAAAAATCAGCGATGTACGTCTTTTGCAGAAGCACATCGCCATAGTATTTTTCGTTATTCAGTATTTTGCGTATTGTTTCGATACCCCATAAATTGAACGAAAGGGGTATAAAGTGAACGATTTATATTTTACGGCTAAAAACAAAAAAGGCTTGTAAGGATGAAAACTATCCCTGCAAGCCATACAAATTTAATGAAATCCTGCTTTGCAGGATGAAATCCGAGTGAACTCGGATGAAATCTTCGGCGTTTCGCCTCAGATGAAATTAAATCCGCCTAATTTAACCTGCCGTTAGGCAGATTTCATCGCGTAGCGATTTCATCCACCTTAAGTGGATTTATTCCGACGCAGGCGGATTTAACTGAAAAAGACTCAGAATTGTATCCAATCCTGAGTCTTTTTCTGGCGCAGAGGGAGGGATTCGAACCCTCGTGTGGTGTTACCCACAAACTGATTTCGAGTCAGCCCCGTTATGACCACTTCGATACCTCTGCGTATTAAATTTGTATTTAATATGCAGATACGTTATCGAATGGCTCGCCATTGCAAAGGCTAAAGAACACTCGTTGAAATGCATATTAACAGAGATTCGCAAACAAAAGTATGGCGAATCCGCTTCGCAACATTCGACGAAAGTCGAAATAACACTGCGAATTAAATTGTATACGCAGAGATATCTGCGTGGTATACGTAGCAAAACTCTATATTTTTCTACGTATGATTAGAAGCCTTTCGGCTTTGTACAGCGCACTAATTATGAAAATGCGGAAATGCATTTTCAAAATCAGCTTTACTATTATAACATAAACTATTTTATTTTTCAAGGCTTTTTTGAAAGTTTGTGAAATATTTTTTGTAGTAAATTCTCAAATAAATTTCACCCTTCGGTACTACACCGATATAAACACCGATTGTTTGCGAAAAATTGATAAAAGAGCCCTCGCTCCGTTGTTAAGCGAGGGCATTGAGTTTACTGCTTCTTAAATACGGTTTTCATAATAGTTGAGAACTTCGGAGGCATACCGTAAAGAAGAACTCCAACGCGGTAGATCTTTGCGGAAAGAACTCCAATGCCGACGGTAGAGCCGATGAGTATAGCAATGGATGCTGCAATCTCATACCACGCCACCGTACTCATACAGATTCTCGTAAACATAGCCATAGGCGAAGTGAAGGGAATATATGAGCATATAAGCATTGCGGTGTTATCTACGGAGCCCGAGCTCATTGAGAACATAACCACTATAAATGCGATAATAAAGAGGAACGTTATCGGCATAACCGACGTGTTTATATCTTCAAGCTTGGATGCTGTCGAGCCTATCGCGCCAAACATAAACGCATAGATAAGGAATCCAAGCACGAAGAACACGATAAGGTAAACGAACAGTTCAATCGGAATATCGAATATGGAAGCGATCAAAGGATTAGAAAGAGCCTTACTATTTACGTTGTAGAGCAGAATTGCCGTACCGAATACGAGAACGAGCTGAGAGAAGCCCGCAATGCAAGAAGCAAGCACCTTGCCGAACATCATACTTGTGGGCTTTGCGCTCGTTACGAGGACTTCCATCGCGCGTGAACTTTTCTCGGTTGCGACGTTTGTGGCAACCATCTGTCCGTAAAGAAGAATAACCATATACAGAGCGAATATCATTATGTAAGTATAGAAGAAGTTTTGCATTTGATCCTTGCCAAGCGTTTCGGTATTGCTTTCGATCTGTACGGATAAGATCTCAGATGCTAATTCGGGAGGGATCTTGTTATCCACCATTTGCTGATAGCGATAGACCTCTTGCAGAACAGTGTTAGCAATTTCGGTATTCATATCGTACATCGAAAGGTTATTTACGTAGTAGGTATAGGATGATGCGCTGTTCATTACGAATGCGCACTCCGCATCGCCCGATATGATTTCGCTCTTCAGCTCGTCAATGCTGCCCTCTGCAACCTTAACGTTATAACCCGTAAAAGAGGCTGCAAAGAAATCTTTCGCGCTTGATGCAAGCTTAGCATCCTCGGCATAAATGAGCATTGTGGGAAGGTCGGTTGAAGTTACGTCACCTTCATCGTCCGCTTCGAATGCTGCTATAATATTGGGAATGAACATTACAACGGCGATTGCAACAACGAGAAATATCGTAATTCCAACAAACACCTTGTTTCGGAGATACCCTTTAAGTTCAAATTTTAGTATTTTACCAAACTGTTTCATCGGTTATCCTCCTTACACCTGCGCGCCTGCGTATTCTACGAAAATATCGTTAAGAGAAGGCTCAAAAACCTTTACCTCGTCAATATCGTAGCTTTCTACA
>JAFQPR010000094.1 GCA_017411605.1 Clostridia bacterium
CAAAAAGCCCCAAGTGGCTTTTTGTATCTATATCATTGCAATGGGTTAGTCCAAATTTTTATAAAAAATTTGGCACAATATCATAGATATTGTGTCGAAATAGCGTGAAATCATGCTATTTCGACTTACTATAACCATTATAGCATACCGTGACCAAAAAATCCACCTTGTTGCTCAAAAAAACAGTTTAAGATATAAAATATATATGATATAATTTTCTAAAAAAATAAAAATAAGGAGTTTTTTTATGATCTTTCATCCGCAGAATCTGATTAAGAGCGAAGGCAGCTTTGTGCTTTCGGGGGACGTTAAAGCTATTGCGCATCCTTGCCTAAACAAAAAAATCGTAAAGGATTTTTGGCATAATTTTACCTTTCAAAGCTCCACGCTAAGCATTTCCGAAAGCACAGAACTCATTTTCTCGGTAGGAAACGCAAAGCCGATTTCGCTTGACGGCTACGATTACAGTATCAACGTAGAAGCTGATGGAATTTGCGTTTATGCAAAAAGTGAAAAGGATCTTATTCACGGTTATATGACGTTGCTTGACCGTTTTCGTGCGGTAGATCGCGACGCGGCACCTGCGATCGAATTGGATTGCGGGCAGATAAAGGACAGTCCTATGATTCAAAACAGAATGGTACATTTTTGTGTTTTCCCCGAAACAGAGCTTTGGGAATTACAACGTTTTGTCCGTTTTTGCGGCGCGTTGAAATATACTCACGTCGTCTTGGAATTTTGGGGTATGCTGAAATATGACTGCATGCAGGAGCTTTCGTGGCCGCATGCATTTACCAAGGAGGACGTTAAGCCCATAATCCGAGAAGCAAACGATCTCGGTCTTGAAATTATACCTATGTTTAACCATTGGGGGCATGCATCAGCAGGACGGGTAATGCACGGAAAGCACGTTGTGCTTGACCAAAATCCAACGCTTCAAACTTATTTCAGCGATGACGGCTGGTGCTGGGATATTCGCAGCCCAAAGGTAAAAGAGCTGCTGCGTCATATCAGAGATGAGCTGATCGAGCTTTGCGGAAGCGGCAGCTATTTTCACATCGGATGCGATGAAGCTTACGGATTTGAATTTACAAAGGAAAATATGAATTTTATCTCTGATTTTATCAACGATATCAGCGACGAGATGAGTTTGCAAAATCGAAGAGTAATCGTATGGGGCGATATGCTTTTATACCGTCATTCACATTTCAGCACCGGTAATAAGTATACGTGCAACGCGCCTTCGGCAGAATCGGAACAATATATGCTTCAACAATTGCATAATAACCTGATCATCGCAGATTGGCAATACGATGCAGTACAATCCCCCGTAGAAACCGCTGAAATATTTACGCGATCGGGCTTTGAATGCCTTTTGTGTCCATGGGATCGCGGATTGCCTCAAATGCGCGCAGTTATCTCCACTGTGAAGGAACAGTCGCTTGCGGGCTTTTTACATACTACCTGGCATACGCTATCAAAGGGAATGCCCTACGTTGCTTTCGCTGCCATTGGAGCCTTTGAAAACATTGATAAGTGCGCAATGACGCAAATTCGTACATACACTGCCGCGCTTTTGCGTAAAGCGATGCCGATAAACGGTGATTATTCAAAAGCGGGCTGGAGTAAAATTCAGGTAGACAGCTTATGGTGATCTCAGTTTATTTATTT
The DNA here is from genome assembly GCA_017411605.1 of Clostridia bacterium. Classification (GTDB taxonomy): domain Bacteria; phylum Bacillota; class Clostridia; order Oscillospirales; family CAG-272; genus UBA1740. The sequence goes on from JAFQPR010000094.1 coordinate 1,672, forward strand.
ATCGTGCTTGCCTCAGCGACTCAATCTTCAACAACAAAATTATTTAATCAAAACTGCTCGCAATCTTCCGTTTTTAACGCATTAAAATCCTGTACCGCGCTCGGTATGTTTGCTTTGACGGCAGTATTCGGTTTTAGCTTTCATCTGCCGACCGTAGTTTTCGGTCTTTTGTATGGCGCTTCATTATGTATTTCTATGTGGGCGGGTTATAAAGCACTCTGTCTTGGTCCTATGGCATTGACAAGTATGCTGGTATCCTTCTCGGTTATAATACCTTTGATTTGGGGACTTACGGTAGGCAACGAAACGCTGAAAGCGCTGCAATATCCTGCATTTGTCCTTCTGTTTCTTGCCATTATACTGACAAATGCAGATAAAATCAAAGTGAAGAAAAACACGCAAAATAACTATGGATTATGGTTTTTGTTTGTAGGCATCACCTTTGTGTGCAACGGCATATGCTCTATTCTGCAAAAGCAGCATCAAACGCTTTATCCCGAAGCATACAGTAAAGAATTCATGTTATTCGCAATGCTTTTGTGTTCTATCGTTTTTTCATTTATCGCGCTGAGAAAAGTATCACTCAAGGAGTTGAAGACGGTAAAGGGAAAACGATACGGTATACTCTCGGGGCTAGCAAACGGAACGGCAAACTTTTTAACATTAGTGCTTGCGGGATTGGAAAACGCTTCGGTACTGTTTCCAATCATTTCGGCAGGAACGATTCTGGCATCCCTTCTCTGCGGAAGATTTTTGTTTAAAGAAAAGCTGAAGGCAAATCATTACGTTGCTCTTGCGGCGGGAATAGCGGCAGTAGTACTTCTTAAACTGTAAAAGGTTTCTCGTTATCCAAAGAATAGCATCTTTTTGCCAAGACAATAAAAAGAAAGATAATTATTAGGTTAGCAAAGCGAGCAAATAAACTATTGCTGACATATTGACCATAGTCACAAAGTGTGCTATAATCAAAATAGAAAGGCAATAAATAATGCCATAATCCATTTTTAGAGAAAAGCCCGGCAAAAAAACGTTTTGAATTAAGCGGACACAAATCATTTTAATATTGATCTGCTTTTTATTTAAGTGAGGCACTTATGAAAGCTGCAACAAAGGATTTTCTTTGTGAAATAGACGCTCTTGCCGAAAGGCGCAAGAGCGAGATAAGAGGTACTTTCGATACCGTAGTTGCAACGGGTACGGTCTATTACGTAAGTAATTCCGGCGACGACTCGAATGACGGACTGACGCCTGCGAGCGCGTGGCGCACATTAGCCAAGGTTTCCCAAGCAAATCTTGCCTTCGGGGACTGTATTAAATTCAAAAGAGGCGATATTTTCCGCGGCTCGATCACAGCAAAAGAGGGAGTTACATACTGCGCCTTCGGCGAGGGCGCGAAGCCCGAGATACGCTCCTGGGATAAAAATCTCGCCGACCCCGAGCTATGGGAGCTATACGACGCGGAGCATAATATATGGCGGCTGCGTGAGAAGATAATCGACTGCGGTACTCTCGTTTTCAACGAGGGCGAGCGCCATTCCCTGCGCCATATTCCCACTTATAAGGACGGGCGGCTCGTTTGCCGAGACGACGAGAGCCGTGAGTTTATCGTATCCGAGCAGCTCACGGGCGACCTCGACTGCTTCCCTCACTGCATTGATATGGCGCGCCTCTCAAAATACCCGACCACACGGGACGGCGAGGTGATAGACGACTTCCCCGTTCCGACTCTCGATAACGGCGAGGTCCTCGGCGACCTTTACCTTAAGTGCGACAGCGGTAATCCCGGCGAGGTCTTTTACAGCATTGAGGCGCTTGCAAGGCGTATAGGACTCAACTTCGGCGATAAGAATTACGTCAGAGTTGACAACCTTTGTTTCAAATATATCGGCTGGCACGCTATCAAGGGCGGCGCCTGCAAGCACATCAAGGGACTTCACGTTTCCAACTGCGAGATAGGCTGGGTCGGCGGAGTTATCCATAACTATTTCGGCAACGACCCGAATTATCCCGAGGGCGGCAGAGGCACGGTCGCAAGGCTCGGAAACGGCGTTGAGATATACGGCGGCTGCGAGGATTATACGGTTGAAAACTGCTATATCTACGAGATATACGACTGCGGTATCACGCATCAGATCACCACGAACGGAAAGCACTACGAGATGAAAAATATCCTCTACCGCAACAATCTTATCGAGCGCTGCGTTTACGGAATTGAGTATTTCCTCGATATGAACTGCGGTGATACGGAAAGCTTTATGGAAAACGTAGAGATCTCGGAAAACATCATCCGCTACGGCGGTGAGGGATGGGGTCAGCAGAGGCATAACAAGCACACGCCCGCGCTCATCAAGGGTTGGAGCTTCTATAATAGGGCAAGAGCGCAAGTTATAAGAAATAACGTTTTCGACCGCTCGGCATACAGAATGCTGCACCTCGTCGCAAGGAAGGAAAAGTATTGCCCGAAGCTTTGCGGTAACACGTATATTCAATACACGGGTGGTATGATAGGTCAGTGGGGCGGTAATGAAAACGGTGAGCCCGACGTTGAGATATTCGACAGCGCTGCTGAAGAAAAGATACGTAGCGTTTTCCGAGATAAGAGCCCAAGGGTCTATATAATAAATTGAATTTATTTCAGAACTTCAGGAGGACTCTATGAAAAATGAAAAATATACTCTCGGTCTTGACTTCGGAACGCTTTCCGTCAGATGCGTTATAGCCGATGCTTCGGGACGTGACGTCGGCGAAGGAGCGTTCGATTATCCACACGGGGTGATGGATACCGCTCTACCCTCGGGAGTTAAGCTTCCGCCGAGATTCGCGCTTCAATACCCCGAGGACTATATTATATCGGCAAAAGCGGCTATCAAAGAGGCTCTTGACGTATCGGGGATATCAAAGTCTGATATCGTAGGTATGTGTATAGATTTTACCACCTGCACACTGCTTGCCGTGGATGAAGAGCTGACACCTCTATGCCACACCGAAAAATTTCGCGACGAGCCGCACGCTTACTGCAAGCTCTGGAAGCACTATGGAGCGACCGAAGAGGCGGCTATCATCAGCAAACTCGCAAAGGACAGAGGCGAGAGCTGGCTTAAGACCTACGGCGGATACGTTTCACCCGAGTGGATGCTCCCGAAAATATATGAAACGCTGCGGAGCGCGCCCGAGGTTTACGATGCGACTTACCGCTTTGTTGAGGCGGGCGATTGGCTCACGTGGCTTATAACCGAAAACGAGAGTCACGGCGTTGCGTTCGCCGGCTTCAAAAGCCTTTGGAACGAAGAAACGGGATACCCGTCCGATGACTTTATGACTGCAATCTCCCCTAAGCTATCGGGTATTGTCAGCACTAAAATATCCGAGAAAATTATCAATACAGCCGAATGCGCGGGATATTTGACAAAACGCGGAGCTGACCTACTTGGACTTGCCGAGGGTACTGCGGTTGCATCCGCGTTTATAGATGCTCACGCGGCATTACCTGCCGTTGGACTATCCGACGAGGGGGAGCTTATGATGATCGTCGGTACGTCGGGCATTCAGCTTATAAATACGCCCGAGAAAAAGGGATTTGAGGGTTGCCTCGGCTGCGTTAAAAACGCGTATCTTCCCGATATGTACACATATGAAATGGGGCAGGCTGCGGTCGGAGATATTTTTGCCTGGTTTGTGAAAAACTGCGTTCCGTCATCCTACGAGCGCGAGGCAGAAGAGCTTGGCATCAGCATTCATAAGCTTTTACGCGAGCGAGCAAAGGCGCTTGAGGTCGGAGAGAGCGGTCTTCTTGCTCTCGATTGGCATAACGGAAACAGAAGTCCGCTTGCCGACCCGAAGCTATCCTCAATGATGCTCGGTATGCACCTCGGAACACGTCCCGAGGAGATGTATCGCGCGTGGCTCGAGGCTTCCGCCTACGGTACTCGCTCCATAATCGAAAACCTTGAGAAAAACGGAATTCCCGTCCGCCGCATTATCGCATCGGGCGGAATAGCTCTCAAGGACGAGCTGTTTATGCAAATACTTGCGGACGTATTCGGAAAAGCTGTCGAGGTGTCAAGCTCGACTCAGGCGGCAGCGCACGGCTCCGCGGCTCTCGCGGCGGTTGCCGCAGGGATTTATCCCGACATCAAATCCGCAGCAAAGGCATTCGCCGTACCCATTCATAAAACCTATGAGCCTATCCCGAAAAACCACGAAAAGTATACAAAGCTTTACAATGAGTACGTCATTTTGCAGAATTACTTTGCAAAAGGCGGTAACGACGTTATGAAAAGGCTTATGAAAAAATAACATCTTTATACAAAAAGCTGCCTCAGATGCTAATCGCGCTCGAGGCAGCTTTTATTTATTTAATTACAGTAAAATCAGTTCTTGTTTACAGATAATAACTATATTTTCTTTTCGTGAATCATAAGAGTACCGAATTTATATTCGTTTTACAGCCTTTCTGCGAGGGCTTCTTTCTTTTTCCATACTCCCGAGAGGAAGTAGATGAGGCTCGGTATCGCATAGCCGTACGGCGCAAGACCGTAGCCGAGGACGAAGCCGTAGAAGCCGTACCCCATAACGATGCCGAAGAGGTAGCTGAGTCCGATACGGAGCGCAACGCCATCGAGTATCGCAAGCACCATACCGAGCTTCGCGTTTCCGACACCCTGAATAAAAGCGCCCGTGCCGCGCATAAGCGCAAAGGCGGGAAACATCCAGAGGATAGCGCGGATAAACTCCGACGATTTTTCGTGTACTAAGGGATCGTCCGAGAAGAGCATAAACAGCTCGCGCCCGAAGCCGACGTAAAGAAGCATAAATATCACGGTCAAGCCTATGGAATACACCCACGCGCGATGCACTACCTGCTTTGCGCGCTCACGGTTACCGGCTCCCATATTCTGACTTATCATAGGCACTGCCGCATACTGGATACCCATTGAAATCTTGTTTACGATATCGTCAATACGCACGCCGACACCGAAGGTTGCCGACTCAACAACTCCTACGTCGTTTATCATCGCGTTGACGAAGAGCATTGAAACATTTATGAAGCCCGACTGAATAGCCATTGGCGTGCCTAAGCTCGCTATCATACCGACGTATCTTCTCTTCGGTATAAATATCTCGCGATCAAACTCGAAGCCGAAAAATTCTCTCTTTCGATACAGGTAGAAGAGCGAGAAAATAAAGGACACCGCCTGACCAATAATGGTTGCCCACGCTGCGCCCGCAACGCCCCATCCTAAAAGTCCCGTGAAGAGAAGGTCGAGAATGAGGTTTAATACCGATGCTATACCTATAAAAAGAAGGGGGCTGCGCGCATCTCCCATGCCTCGGAGCACCGCGGATACAAGGTTATAGCCTGCGGTGAATATAAGTCCCGACGTGCAGATTATGAGATACTCTATCGCCATATCGCGTGACTCATCGGGGATATTTATCGCATCGAGTATCTGCCTGTTAAATGAGAGTATGATTGCGGATACTACGAGAGAGAATGAGAGAACGAAGACCGCAAGAGTTCCGATTATATCATTTACTTCCCGATGCTTCTTTGCTCCGAACGCTTGCGCTACGAGCACCTGTCCCGCGTTTGAAAAACCGAAGCAAAGCATCGTGGCAAAGTTGACTATCTGACTGCTTTGCGATACCGCGGAAAGTCCCGGAGTGCCGACGAAATGCCCGACGATCATCATATCTATCGTGCTGTAAAAAACCTGCAGGGCGTTTGATGCCATAAACGGCAGCGCGAATAAAATAAGCTGCCGCCATATATTGCCCTCGGTAAAGTTTCGTGATAAGCTTTTTTTCATTTATTTTTACTCCTAATGAGGGTAGCTCAAGTTGTACAAAACTTTAGCTACCCTCGAATGCGCTAAGGGGCTAGGGGGATTTAGAGCGAAAATTTGCGTTCTCCCACCTGTGAGGCGTATATAAATACGTCGAGGGAGGGAAACGCAAATAGAAAATG
>JAFQPR010000095.1 GCA_017411605.1 Clostridia bacterium
AGTGGTTATGCATACTCACGCGACCAACACTATCGCAATGTCCCTCATCCTCGGTCCCGACGAGAGAGAGTTCACAAGAGCGCTCTGGAAGATGCAGACCGAGTCTATCGTAGTATTCCCCGAGGGAGTAGGCGTTCTTCCCTGGATGGTTTGCGGAACGAACGATATCGGTATTGCAACCGCGAAGAAGCTCGAGAATTGCAGAATATGCATCTGGACGACCCACGGAATCTACGGCACGGGTCGTGACCTTGACGAGGCGTTCGGACTTGTTGAGACCGTTGAGAAGGCAGCGGAGCTTTATATGCTCACCGCAGGCTGCGAGAGAAAGAACGAGATTAAGGATAACGAGCTTCGCGACCTCGCGGCTGTTTTCGGTCTTGATTATAAAAAGGATTATCTCGACTGATTCTAGACGTTCACTCAAAAAAATACAAATAAGCAATTCCTCTCCGAAATCCGTTCGTCCGAGATTTTAATATTCGGGCGCAATCAAATAAAAATATGGGTAGAAGTATCGAAATAGGTACCTCTGCCCATTATTTTTGCATTTAAAGATAATCTTGAAAGCTTATTTCTAATGTTCATATATTTTTATATTTATCAATCTCGAGCAAAATACGGTAAAGCTGCTCCTGCTCATCGCTCGTTTTTTCGGAAATAAGCTCGTAGCATTCAAGTGGGATACTGCGTGCCGCTTCTTTGCCGTCAAGCTTTTCAAATAAAGCGGAAAGTGAAATGTTTAAAGCGGATGATATCTTTTCAACGCTTTCTATGGTGGCGTTTTTCTCACCTCGTTCGATTTGTCCGATATAGGTAGGGTGGCACCCGGAAAGCTCTGCCAGCTTCTCTTGGCTCAAGCCCTGCGCTGTTCTGTAATTTCTGATTCGCTGACCTACAATTTTAACAATATTACTCATAATCGTTCCCACTTTCTTTAGAATATATATAGTCTATAAGTATTTTTAACTGTTTTCTATAGACTATTGATATTGTTTGTTTGCTGTGATATACTATAAATATTAATTTGTGTAAATAACGTGCTTATAGTATTAAAAAAGAGGGATTTATATGGATGCTTTTGTGGTTTCTTTGTTTGGCCATCGGGAAATCGAGGACTTGCGGAAGTTGGAGGATAAACTTACACCGATTATAAAAGAGCTTATGCGCACGAAAATGTACGTAGTCTTTCTGATAGGACGTAATGGCGAGTTTGACGAATGCGCTGCATCAATTCTTAAACGGGTGCGAAAAGAGTCAGGAGAAGAAAACAGTGAAATCATTTTGGTACTTCCGTATACCGTAGCGAATATTGAGTATTACGAAAAATACTATGATGATATAATTATTCCGGATAGACTTTATTCGGCGCACCCAAAATCCGCTATTATCTTAAGAAACAGATGGATGATCGAGAGCTCAGATTTAGTTGTTGTGTATGTGGAGCATAAGACGGGAGGAGCTTATACCGCGATGAAGTATGCCGAAAAGCTTAATAAAAGAATAATCAACATTTACTAAAGCTGTTTTTATGATTCGTTTTCTTGAAATATTCATAATATTATGGTATAATTTTTTTGATATGCGGAGCTCGGAAAACGCGCCTCTCGCTATTAAAAAGCAAAGAAATATAAAAAGGAGAACAAATGTCAGAATTTTTAGCGTCAATACATCCCGTGCTCGTGTGCTTTATCGTGTGCGCGGCGAAGATAATTGAAATATCGATACAGTCCCTTAAGACCTGTATGATGGTAAAGGGGCAAAGACTCAAGGCGGCCGGGCTCGGCTTCGTTGAATGCACTATCTGGGGACTCGTTATCTCGACGATAATCGGGACTCTCGGAGATAACCTCTTCTTGCTTCTGTTTTACTGCATAGGTTACGCAACGGGACTCTTCCTCGGCTCAACGATAGAGAATAAGATAGCGCTCGGCACGTCTAACCTCGAGCTTATTGCAAGTGATGAGAGCACGGAAAAAATAACCGAGTATCTGAAACGTGAAAACCGCGGATATACCGTTTTTGAGGGACGCGGGTCGAAGGATAAGATGAATATGATATTCATTGTTCTCCCGAGAAAGGAAACGCCCGCGGCGCTCAAGGCTATACGCAAGTGCTGTGATAACAAGGTGTTCGTCGTAGCCTCAGAGGTCAGCAAATATGCGGGCGGCTACGGAATGGTAAAATGATTTTTCGGGACGTTTTTCCATTCAAAAGTAGAATATAGTGCAAAAAAACAAAAAAATCTCCCTTGCAGGGAAAGGGATAATGTTGTATAATTAAAGGGGTAGCCCGAATTAAACGGGCAAGCGCCTTCGAATCGGGTTTTGCTTGCTCGGGCAACGCGATAACCTCAAATCTCGGCAATAATGCTGAAAAACGAAAAGGAGTTATAGTATGCTTCACTTTCCAAACGAGCATATGCTCAACGCAGCAAATTATATGAAAAACGACGGTTCGGCAGACTGCGCGGATGCGCTCCAGTGCCTTATCGACGAGAATCCGAACAGAACTATTTATTTTCCGGACGGTACTTATATCTTATCCCACCCTGTAATGACGCCCGCAGAGCCAACCCTCAGCGTGTCCCTTTGCCTCTCGGCATACGCTATTCTTAAGGCGAGTGACGATTGGGATAGCGACGAGGCTATGATTCGCCTTGGAGAAACACACAGAGCCAATAATATAAGAACGGTTGGCAGCAACTATTATTTCGCGGGCGGAATCGTTGACGGAAACGGCAAGGCAAACGGCATTTCGATAGACGGCGGCAGAGAGACCTCTATCCACGACGTTTCGATAAAGCACACCAAAATAGGTATCCATATCAAACACGGGGCGAACAGTAATTCCTCGGATGCCGACGTTTTCCAGGTAAATATCGTCGGTAACGGCGCGCCCGATTCGGTGGGCGTGCTTATCGAGGGAAGCGATAATTCGCTGACGAATATGCGTATAGCCGACGTGTTTATCGGCGTTAAGCTTCTCGGATCGGGTACGATAATGAGAAATATCCACCCGCTTTATACCTGCGATTATACAGATTACGAGCATAGCTGCGGCTTCTTTGATAATACGGGTGATAACTGGTATGATTCCTGCTATAGCGATCACTTTGCGATAGGCTTCTATATGACTAAAAGAGTTCTTTATAACCGCTACGATAGCTGCGTTTCTTATTGGTACAGCCCAAGAGAGATCTGCCATATCGGCTTTGAGGCGGAGGGCAAGTTTAACGGACTCGTTATGAACGCCAAGGTCGGCTTCAGAGGTCAGGAGGCAGAGAATAGAATTCTCCGCGAGGGCGAGAGCGGAGGTCTCGGCGTATTTGAAAACCTTATCGTAAGAGGTGACGTCGCAGAGGACGATCCCTGCCGTAAGTATCTTCAGGGTAATATACTCAAGCAGCCTTGGTAAATTACGGCCGTAAGTGAAAAACGGTTAATTAGCCGTTTAAAAAACGAAAGCTAAAAGTGAAATAATAAAAGCATCCGATTTTGGTAATTACCGAGTCGGATGCTTTGTTTTGTAAACAATAGTATTCAAAAAACGTTAAATTTCTATCGAATATCCGTCGTATGCCGCTGTTACAGGATAGCTTTCGGTAAGTGCGGATATTGTAACCTTCATTTGTTCATCGCCGTTGAAGCCGGGATAGATGTGGTTAACTATCATACGCTTTGTGTTGAGTGGCTTCAGTATGTTCAGTATCGGCTCTGTGGATAGCTTTGCGTGCGCGCCCTCCATTACGATAAGATCTGCGGCGGTATCAAGCGCGGCATAAGGGAAATCTAAAAGATCGTGCCTGAGGTCTCCCGTGAAGAGTATCCGCTTTCCCTCAGCCTCGATAAGAAGCGAGTGCGAGTCGGCAAAGTGGCGCGTTTTATAAGCGGTTATTTTGAGAGTACCGTCGTTGAATATCTCGCCCTCTGCATATCTTTCAAACGAGATTCTGGAGGAGGTGTCATTCGTTTCGTGCCTGTTACCGCCAAGCTTATGCGACATTAGGCTTCCGTCGCCAAAAAGGAATGCGCGCATCTCATCGTAGGGGAAAAGCTCGGGGCCGTGTATCTTAACGCTGACTCCTTCAAATTGCTTGAAGCTCTCCATCTGATTGACGAACTCAACGAGTCCGAGATAGTGGTCCGCGTGCGAGTGTGTGATGAATATATCCGAGAGCGTGTTAAATTTTACACCGTAAACCTGGAGCAGCTTCATTATCGGCGCGCCCGCATCTATAAGGTAGTTTTTATCGCCTACGGTAAGGAGCGTCGAGGAAGTAAATCTGTCGGGCTCGGTTATGCCGTGGCTCGTTCCGAGAAAGGTTATTTTCATTGTTTTTCTCCTTGTGTTAAATGTAATAATCGTCGTCGCCGTCGCTATCGTCCTCGTCCTCGTCCTCGCTCTCATACTCGTCATCATCGTCGGCGTGGCATCTTATCCACTCTTCCTCGTAGTCGTTCATACGGAACACGAGTGCCAGCACGACAACGTAAAGGAATGGCCCGTGGAAATAGAAGATAAAGTTATCGAGCAGGCTTCCGAGAATAAGTGCTGCGACCGAGTAGAAGAGCATAAGCTTCTCTCGTGAAATACGCTTGAAGAAGGGAAGTGTTGATTTAACACGGTAGTAGACGTAAGTACCGAGTCCGAAGATTCCCATCGAGGACATAAGCTGGAGCACGGTGTTATGTGCCATAGTCGGAATGAAGTTTACCATATCGGTGCCAATCGCATCATTTCGGAAGTCGAAGAATCCTCTGCCGAATATAGGCGCGGAAAGGAAATTGTCAAACGCTATGCCCCAGAGTCTGAATCTTCCCGAGTCATCCGAGCCGGAAAGAGAGAAATGCTGCAAAAGCTCGCCTATTCTGCCGCTGAAAATCAGCGCCGCGACGAGCGCTATGCCAACGCCGCCACCGAGCACCGAGCAAAGAAGCTTCCGCGAGTCACTCATAATGTAGACCGTGATAAACGAGGCGGTAAAGATGAGTACGCAAATTATTATTGCGTTTCTCGATAGCGTCAGAACGGTGCAAGCGCAGGTGAGGAGCGCTGTAACAAGATACACGGGTGCCCACTTGCATTTAACCGCGCCGAGCATAAGGAGCGGAATGAGTATAACGAGAGCGTTACCTATCGGGTTGCTTATTCCCCAACCGAGAGAAATATTTTCCTTGAGTATTCTTCCGTCCGATATTATTCCGTCAACCGAGATGAACATTGCCGCCATCTCTACGATAATAATTATCGCGGAAAGCAAAGCTACGTAGCAAAGGTAGTCGATAAGTCTGTTTACGTTTTCGCCTTCAAGCCCGTAATAGAAGAGATAGAAGAGAATAAAGAACACCGCCGCCTCGGCAAGACCGAGCAAAAGGTTGAGCGGCGTCCAGCTCTTCGTGAACGCGCCGTTCATAAGGAATGCTGCCGAGAGAAGAGTGAGCGCCAAGAGGAGCGGCGTTTTTTTCGGATGCATCTTCGGAACTACGCGCCGCGCCATATAATAAACGGCGGATATGAAGAGGAGCGAGAACATTATTACTGCCGTTACGACTACATAAGTCTGCGAGTAATAATCCGACCACGAGGGGTATCCCGGCGTGTGCTTGTAGCTTACAAGGTAGAGGAAGAGTAAGAGTGTCGGGATAAACGGCTTCACGCTATCCGAGACGAAGAAAGCAATGCATGCCGCGAGTATAACGAGAATGAAGGAATAAAATTCGAGAGCGGTAAGATGCCCGATAAGAACGACTGCTGCAATTGCCGCGGGGTATATATTTCCTTCAAAAAAGGCGCGGAGCTTTGATATAAGGTTTGCAAAAAGCTCATTTTGCGTAAGGCTTGTTTTGGTCATAAAGTACCTCCGTCACCCCGAGCTGCGGGGCGATATTATTGACGGTATCAGGTGTTGCGCCGCAGATTCTATTTCTGCTCGGCGCTTGAATTTTGCGACACGGGTGCTTCTTTATCCTCATTTTTCTTCATTCTGAACGCAATGGCGAGAAGAATGATGTATAGGAACGCCGTGTAGAAATAGAAGATGAAGTTATCGAGAAGGCTTGCGCCGAGAGTAAGAAGGATCGGGAGCGCGAGCATAGCCTTATCAAACGAGAATTTCTTTATAAACGGCGCGACCGTCATAGCTCTGTAATAGCCGTAAGCGAGAGTGCCGACGGTACCCATGGAGGAGAGAAGCTGGAAGAGCGTGTTATGCGACATTGTCGGAACAAAGGTTGCCGACTCGTAAACGTCCATCTCACCCCAATCGAAAAATCCTCTTCCGAAGACGGGTGACTTTAAGAAGTTGTCCCACGAGTTTTTCCAGAGGGTGAATCTTCCGTTGTCACTGAAGCCGCGCGACAGAAAGTCAGCAAGGAGCGAGGATATCTTATCCCAAAAGACAACTGTGCCGAGGGCGGCAACCGCTACGCCGAGAATAAGAACCGCGCGGAAAATATTACGTCCGTCCTTAGGTCCGAAGAAAGCTCCTATAACGAAGGAGAGACCGAGACCGAGAGTCGCGAAGATGAGCGCGTTTCTTGACATCGTGAGGACTGCAGAGCCCCAGGTTACGAGAGCCGCGAAAAGATAGATGAAGCGAAGCTTCTTATCCGTCATAGCTCCGCGCATAAGAAGGGGAATTATTACCGCGAGCGAAAATCCCATAGGGTTGCAAGCGGCCCATCCAAAGAGCACCTCTTCCTTTACTATAGAGCCGTTAACTATAAGTCTGTCGTTGGTTAAAAATAGGAACACCATCTCGCCGACGAGCACCATAGCGACGAGAAGTCCGAGATAGCAAACGTAGTCGAAAAGCTCCTTTGCGTCCTCTTTTTTTATGCCGTAGTATATGAAGTAGAAGAGTAAAAAGAATACTGCGACCTCGGCTATTCCGAAAACGAGGCTTGCGAATTTCCAGCCGGGCGAGAACGCTCCGTTTAGAAGAAACGCGAAGGAGAGGACGGAGATGGGTATGAAGAGCGGCGCGCTCTTATAGCTGAAGTCGGGTGAGACGTGCTTTACCGTAAAATATATTGCCGCGGCAATGAGAATCGCGAAGCAAATACCGACGAGGATAAGCACGTAGAGCCTCGTGTAGTAATCCGACCAGTTTGGCACACCGGGCGTGTGCTTAAGGTTTACAATGCAAACGAAGGTGAGAAGCGTCGGTAAAAACGGCTTCACCGTATCACAAACGAAGAGCGCAAGCGCCGCCGCCAGCAGCACCGCTATGCCGAAGAAGAGCTCGAGCGCCGTTACGTGTCCGAGAAGAACGAATAGCGCCACCAGAAACGGATAAAGCTTTCCTTCAAAGAATTTTGCGAGAGCGGGGCGGTGGGAGTCAAAAAGCTCTGCGAGTTTTTTGAGTTTTGTCATAGCCACGATGCCTCCTTCATCTTTTCGTAGGTATCTTCAAATACGGTGGCATCGGAGAAGTTTCTGTAGCCCTCGTAAATTAGCATTTCGTCAACGGTGACCTTACCCGAGTGAATAAGGCTTACCTTATTGACAAAGTCCTTTGTGTTATCGGGGTCGAAGAGAACACCGACGCCCCCGTCAAGGATGTCCGTGTGTCCCTTGACTCTTGACGCGAGAACCGGCTTTCCGCATCCGAGAGCCTCAACGATATTGAAGGGAAGCCCCTCGCTCTTCGACGCGCTGACGTAAAGATCGCAGTCACGCATATAATCGGCGGGATTTTTTCTTCTGCCGAGGAAGGTCACGCTGTCCTCGACTCCGTAATCGCGAGCCGCTTCCATAAGAGAAGCCTTTTCCTGACCTTCGCCTATAAGCCAGAGGCGCGCCTGTGGGATGTCTTTTTTAATTTTAGAAAGAGAGGTTATAAGGAATTCCTGGTTTTTTCTTGCCGAGAGCTCGCCGACGAAGAGCATAACGAATTCACCGTCCTTGGCGTAGCGCTCTCTTACCTCGCCCGCGGGCAGAACGTAATCGGTAGGGGGAACACCCATACCGAAGGTGGGAATTATAGCTCCGCGCGCGAGTCCCTTTTTAGTAGCAATACGGAGATCCTCGTCGTTCATAGTGAGGATAGCGTCGGTCTTCGGACGCAGCAGCTTCTCCGCCATAGAGAGCATCGTAGACTTTATCTTTGTCTTGAAGCCCTTCGGTGATTCGGAGAATAGGTATCCGTGTACGATATTGACCGTCCTTGGGCGGTGCCTTTGTTTGAGCGCGTATCTGATATGGAATGCGACGAGCGAGGTGTTTAGGATTATGACGTCAAACTTCTCGCGCTCGACGATCTCGCGTATCATACGTCTGCAAAGCTTATTCTGTTTCGAGAACATCTTTTTCTCAAAGGGAATATTATAATCAACGCCCTCGCCGCGAGCCATCGTCATAACCGTGTGACCCTCGCTTCTGAGACCCTCGATATACGGAATGTGAAAATCGTAAAGATGACCTGCGGTGGATGCCGCGTAAAGTATTTTCTGATTTCTGTTTTTTGTGCGCTCGCCCGTTTCTATATAGCCGAGCTTGGCGCCGATCTTGTTCATAAGACTGTTCTGCTTGTCCTCGGGCTTCTCGACGTACTGCTCGTACTTATTGAATGCTTTGAACGGAGTCTTTATGAGAATACCGATATCAAGCCAAATGCTCCAGTTTTCGATATAGTAAATATCCTTCTGTATTCGTTCCTCAAGAGAGGTATCGCCTCTCAGACCCTTTATCTGCGCAAGACCTGTAATACCCGGCTTTACGTAGTGCTTAATCATATAAAGCGGAACTGTATCTCGGAATTTTTCGACGTATTTCGGCATCTCAGGCCTCGGGCCGACGAGTGACATATGTCCCATAAGCACGTTGAAGAACTGCGGGAGCTCGTCTATCGCGGTGCGGCGGATAAAGCTTCCGAATTTTGTGGGTCTTGCGTCACCGGGAGCCGACCAATTCGTTTCCGTATTCTTGTTTACGGGCATTGAGCGGAATTTGAGCATCAAAAACGGCTTGCCCATCTTACCGACTCTCTTTTGCTTGAAGAAGACGGGACCCTCTGAGGAGAGCTTGACTCCTATCGCCGCCATTATCATAATCGGTGACGTGACGAGAATCAGTGCGAGCGAGCCGATAATATCCATCGCGCGCTTTACCGCAAGGTTGACAAGACTGTTAAGAGGAGTTGCGTGAATGTTTATAACGGGGATAGAGCCGACCTGCTCTATTTGTCTGATGTTTTTGAAGTAACCGTAGGTTACGGGAAGGAAATATACCTTAATGCATCTGTCGTCGCAGATGTTGACGAGCTTGATAAGGTGTCTTTTGTCGTATGCGTCGATGGCAAAAACGACCTCCGTCGGGCGGTATCTGTCAAGCACCTTGACAAGGTCCTTGAACGAGCCCAGATTATCGCATCCCACGTCGGGGTCTATCTTATCTCCGACGTAGCCGAGTATCATAACTCCGCTCTCGGGATTGTTGGCTATCTCGGTAACGTACTCCTTTACCGACGCGGTATTATCTCCGATAATAAGAGTTCTTTTTAAAATGTACTGACCCTTTCTGAGAAGCCTGAGGGTCATAAACATAATCTTCCTCTTCGAGATAAGAAGAGCCGAGCTTAAAACGAGGTGTATCAGCGCCCAGAAGCTCTCGAAGGTACGCATTCCTTCCTTTCCGAAGAAGGCTATCCATATCATAATTAACGCAAACGCCATAACGTTCGCCTTGATGATATTCCAATAGGATTTTCTCGGAAGGGTATATATTGTCGGGCGGTAATTGTCCGTCACGTGATACATAAAGGAGCTCACGATAATTACCGCAAATATAGCTATAAGAGCCTCGGGCTCTGTTATTTCAAAGGGCGGATCGCCGCTGAAAAGGCAAGCCAAAATGAATGCGACGTAAACCGATACCGCATTTATTATCATATCCATATAGCTCTCGATCATTGAGAGCAAGCTACGTTTTCCGCTTGGCATAATATTCCTCGCAATAAATTTATTTAAAGATTTAGATAATAATTAAAAAGATTATTCCCTTTATATTACCATACTTTTCCGCTTTTGTCAACTTATTATTGACAGTGGACCCGAAAGATGGTAAACTATGTATGAAAAAAGCTGAAAACGAGGGTTAAAAATGAATTTTGATAAGCGTATACCCGAAATTGAAGAAAAAATCGGCTATACATTTCGCGATAAGAGTCTTATCCGCCAGGCGTTCACCAGGGCGAGCTTCTGCAACGAGGCAAACCGCTTTGATAAGATAGGCTATCAATCGAACGAGGTACTTGAGTTTTTTGGAGATAGCGTGCTTTCCGCCGTAATAGTGACGAGCCTTATAAAAACCAAGACAGAGCGCTATGCTCACGGTATCAAAACGGCTCTTGACGAGGGGGATTTTTCAAATATCCGCTCAAAGCTCGCGGATAAAAGAAATCTCTCGGAAAATATAACGAGGCTCGGACTTGAAAAATACTTCATAATGGGAGAGGGCGATGCAAAGCTCGGGATCGAAAACGAGCGCTCCGTAAAAGAGGATCTCTTTGAGTCGATCGTAGGCGCGATATATATTGACTCGGGCTTCGATATGGAGGCGGCTGCCGCATCCGTCGAGCTTATGCTTGACCTTGCGGTATATCTCACCCGAGCCAAAGCTCCGATGCAGAGCTATAAGAATATGCTCCAGGAGTGGTGCGCCGACAAAAAGCGCAGAATACCCCCACCCGTGTATAAAAAGACGGCAGAATCGGGCCCCGAGCATAACAAGTGCTATACGGTGGCTTGCTTCGTTGGCGACGAGCTTGTCGGCGAAGGACTCGGCAGGAGTATGAAGCTTGCGGAAAGCGCCGCGGCAGAAGCCGCTTTGAAAAAGCTGAAAGTATTAAAATAATCGGATAATGTAAACAATGATAGTCAAAAAAACACCAAACGGAGGTGAAAAATGCTCGGAGCAATAATCGGAGATATAGTTGGAAGCAGATTTGAGTGGCAGGAATTCAAGAAAAAAGAGTTCAAGCTTATGACGCCCTCCTGCTGCTATACCGACGATAGTCTTATGACTCTCGCGATAGGCGAAGCCTTCGTTCTCGGGTGGAAGGAGCGCTATGCTCCGAGCTTTCAAGACTTCGTTATTTCACGTATGGTGAAGATGGGGCGCGAGCATCAGGCGGCTATGTGGGGCGAGCGCTTCTATCGGTGGTTTATGGAAGACCCGAAGCCTTACGGCGGCTGCGGAAACGGAGCGGCTATGCGCGTAAGCTCCGTCGGCTGGATAGCCGAGTCGGAGGAAGAGGTGAAATACTTCTCGCGCCTCGTTACCGAGGTATCGCATGATCATCCCGAGGGGATACGCGGCGCTGAGGCTGTCTCTATGGCTATCTACCTTGCGAGAAACGGCAGACCGATGGGGGAAATAAAAGCGCGTATGACGGAGTATTACCCGCATATAGCGAATCTTACTCTTGCGAAAATTCGTCCCGATTACGGAATTGACCCGCTTGGCAAATTCATAACCTGCCAGGGAAGCGTTCCCGAGGCGCTCGTCGCCTTTTTCGAATCGGAGAGCTTTGAGGATGCGGTAAGAAACGCGATTTCTCTCGGCGGAGATTCGGATACTCAGGGCGCGATATGCGGCTCGGTTGCCGAGGCGTACTACGGCGTTCCCGACGAGCTAGAGGAAAAAGCTATGGAGTATCTGACGGATAAGCTGCGCACTATTTATTACGCCTTTCGTACGGTAAAGAAAAAGCGCATACCCCGCAGCGAATGAGCATAATATGGACTTTCGTGCTACCGAAAAATGAATATTATTTACAAGTCCCCGATAAACTCGGGGATTTTTTGTTTTGTAATATGGAAAATAATTTTTCAAAAAACAAAAAAATATTATTTCCAACTATTGATTTTCGGCTATAGATATGGTAAACTATAATTAGTCAGAATTATTCACGAAAGTGATGAAGTTTGATATAATAAACTTTAGGAGGAAATTTTATGATTTTTTGGATTATCGGTATTGTTATCGTGCTTGCCATTCTGCTCTTCGCGGTAGGATATCTTAAAGCGCCCCCGGATACCGCGTTTATCGTATCGGGTCTTGGAAAAAGAAAGATACTTATAGGTAAAGCGGGTTGGAGAATGCCGTTCTTGACGCGTATCGACAAGCTTTCGCTCAGCGTAATGCAGGTTGACGTTAAGACGAGTGAAGCGGTTCCCACCAATGAGTTTATCAACGTAACCGTTGACGGTGTTGCGAATATTAAGATCTCCTCATCTCCCGAAAACCTCGAGCGCGCCGCAGAGGCGCTTCTCGGAAAAAGCCGTCAGGAGCTTATCACTCTTGTAACGCAGGTTCTTGAGGGTAATATGCGTGAGATCGTCGGCTCTGTCGGACTTAAGGAAATGGTTCAGGACAGACAGGGTGTTGCAAAGAAAATTACCGAGAACGTTGTTCCCGATATGGAAAAGCTCGGTATTGAGGTAGTTAACTTCAATATCCAGAACTTCAAGGATGCCGCGGGCACGATTGAGAATATGGGTATTGATAACGTCGAGCAGATCAGAAAAAATGCTCAGATCGCAAAGGCAAACGCGCAGAGAGATATCTCTATCGCGACCTCGAACGCTCAGCAGGAGGCTAACGCCGTTAAGGTTGAGGCTGAAAAGAAGATCGCCGAGCAGAATGCCGACCTTGCCGTTCAGCAGGCGGATATGAAGGTGCGCGCGGATACAAAGAAGGCTGAGGCGGATGCGGCTTACTCTATCCAGCAGGAAAATCAGCGTAAGATCGTTGAGATTGCGAAAACTAATGCTGACATTGCCCGCCGTGAAAAGGAAGCGGAGCTTGCCGAAAAGGAAATCGCCATCAAGGAGCGTCAGCTCGATGCGGATATCAAGAAGCAGGCGGATGCTCTTAAGTATCAGGCGGAAAGAAAGGCAGAGGCTGACCTTATCAAGCGTCAGAGAGAGGCGGAGGCTGCGGCTTACGAGGCTCTTAAGGATGCCGAGGCTAAGCGCGCTGAGGCTGAGGCTCTCCGTTATTCAATGGAGCAGGAGGCTGAGGGTATAAGAGCTAAAGGTCTTGCGGAGGCTGAGGCTATCGAGAAGAAGGCTGAGGCTCAGAAGAAGATGGGTGAGGCGTCCGTTCTTGAAATGTATCTCTCTGCGCTTCCCGAGGTCGTTAAGAATGCGGCTGCTCCCTTGGCTCAGACCGATAAGATCGTTATGTACGGCGACGGCAATTCCACCAAGATCGTTCGTGACGTTATGAACAGCACCGACCAGATAATCGAGGGTGTGAAGCAGACTACGGGTCTTGACCTTGCAAGCATTCTTGCGGGATTCGTAGGCGCTAAGCTTACCGACGGTAAGAAGCCTTCGGACTCGTCGGATGATTCTGTAACCGAATAATTTTTAAAACACAATCGAAAAAAAAGCTTCAGAGCGACTCGGGAAGGGTTTCTCTGAAGCTTTTTTGTTGTTAAATTAATAAAATGTAAATCATTATTTACATATAAGCTCTAAAAAGTTTTTTACACAGATTTATTTTCTGATAAACCGATAGTGAGAGTTCATCTCGGGATGACCTTCAACCTCGAGAATTACGTCGAATATCTGCTCGAGATCTTCGGTGATGCAAAGCTCGACGTCCGCGAACTTTTTGTTCGAGCGGGGCGCGGTGGGCTCTGTCGCGTAAGTGCCGAGGGGGACCTTTTTCTCACCCTTCGTGATATACGCGTTGACCTTGAGCTGTGGCAGCTCATCCTTTGCATCGTTAAGCATAAAGAGCTCGGCGGTCACGCGCTCGCCTGTGATAAATCTGTTCTTCTTCGTTCTGATGCTTGCAAGCGTCGGTCTGAGGGCTTCCTTTACCGCATAGTACGCGGGTTTAATTTCACAAGGCCAGTTGATAAGGCTGTTTCCCGCAACGCAGGGCCAGGGCTCGTTGAAGTCCCAGTTTACCGCCATGGAGCAGTGCGGCCACTGGCGGCGCATCTCCTCGAAAAGCGACTTGTAGCTTATCGCCTGAACGAGCAGACTTTTTTTCATAAAGTCGTCGGTGTCGGTGTATCCGCCAAAATAATAATCAATTTCGCCGGGGCGCGCCCAGCAGTCCTCGGTCCACGCGCGGAAGCCGTGATGCGCCACCCATGTCGCATTTTTATTCGAAAAATCGGCGTAATCCGCTTCACTCATTATATATTTTTTGATGTAATCGGGGTCAGCGCAGCCCGAGCTTCCGAACTCGGTGTAAGCCGTGAAGTAGCTGCGGCAGAGAACGGTTATGAACTCTTCGTTTGTAAGGCAATCGATATCTCCGCCGAGGCCCGCCTCGTCTTTGCCAGCGCGGCGTATATCGAAGAGAGTGTTGTAGGTTCCGTGCCCCATTCCCTCAAGCGGAGAGGTGGCGTTAAACGGAGTGAATCTGTCAAGCTCGTAGCATAGAGCTCCGAGAAGCCTCAGGGCGTGGGATTGATCGGTCATACCCGACCAGGAATTGAACAGCTCGTTACCGCCGCACCAGAGCGCGATGCAAGGGTGCGTGCGAAGGTTTTTAATGATATAAGTAGCCTCATTTTTTAACACGGTAAGGTATCTGTCGTCATCGGGATAGTTGTTACACGCGAGCATAAACTCCTGCCAGACCATAATACCCATCTCGTCGCAAAGCTCGTAGAATTCATCGTGATTGATAAATCCGCCGCCCCACATTCTGAGAATATTCATATTGGCATCGCGGACGAGCGTAAGCAGCTCTGCGTATCTCTCTTTCGTCATAAGAGCGGGGAATATCTCGGTGTTTACCCAGTTTGAGCCCTTTGCGAATACCTTTTCTCCGTTTACCTCGATGGTTGCGGGGGCGGGGTATCTCGATTTCGGGAAGCTCTTTTCTACGGGATTTGTGTCATCAAAATTACGCAATAGCTTAACACGTCTGAAGCCTATCTTTCGTGAAAGCGACTTTGTGGCTGACGTAGCGGTAAGCGTATATATAGGTTGCTCTCCGTATCCTGCGGGATACCAAAGGGCGGGGGAATCAAGCTCATAATCAACGCTTACGGGCATTGAGTCCGAGAAGGGAACTTCTTTTTTGAAAACGGTATCTCCCATCGGTGATTTCAGCTCTAAAACAAGGCTTCCCGTACCAACCGTGTCAATTTCCGTATGTATAGCGGCATTATCAAGCGAGTCGCTCAGGCGGTAAGACGCGTCGAGCTTTACGGGAGCTGCTGAGTGTATCTCAACGTAAGCGTCCTTCCATATACCCGAGGGGATAAGGCGCGGATGCCAGTCCCAGCCGTACTGCGCCGCGGATTTGCAGCACGCGGCAGCCTCGTCGCGCGTGCCTTTTCTTCTTGCTTTTTCGTATTTCGGTACGGGGAAGATTATCACGTCGAGCGTGCGCTTCTCTCCTGCGTACCTGCCGATATCTATACGCGAGGGGGAGAACATTCCTTCCTTGTGGAATATCTCTTCGCCGTCTATTCTTACCGTGAACTCGTAGTCCACGCCGTCAAGGCAGAGGTAGGCGTATTCGCCCGCCGTAAGGCTAAAATCGAGAGTTGTCGAGTATATAAAATACTCGTCCTCCATCCAGTCGTAGTCTTTGAAGTTAAGTCCGAAGTAATAAGGGCCGTACTCGTTTGCCTTTGCGTAATCGAGTCCGCACGCGCCGGGGACGGTCGCGGGTATCCTTTCCGTGGGCTCGAGCGAGAGATCCTTCGTGTGAGCGAGAGTCCAATTAAAAGTTTGCTTTCTCATAGCTTTTCACCTTTGCTTTCGTAGTTGATGCCTTCTCTGCATAGAATATGTATAAAAAGACACGCAAGTAATATCGATCAACGAGTTGAGTATAGCATTTTTCTTTTGAGATTGCAACAAGTAAAATAAAGTTTTGGCAAAATGTCAAAATTAATCGAATCAAATTGTGCAAATCTAATATAAATTAAAAAAATCATTAAGAAATACTTAATAATCGGTTGATTTTTCCCGTGCGCTATGTTATTATATTTAATGTAATAAAAGAACTTTGGCATAACTGCGCTCTTTTGACGGTTTTGACTTATTCCGAATGTTGGTTTAACGTGTTGCCGAGGTGTATTGAAGGGAAATACGATGATTTACGATTTGCAAAAGGCGAGCGTGCTCAAAAGGATCTCTGCTTGGATGTTTGATGCTATAATCCTCGCAACACTTGCTGCCGGAATAGCTTTTATTTTTTCTGCCGTGTTTGGATATGATGCCAAACTTGACAGGATGGAGGAAATATACACGGAATATGAAGCCGAATTCGGTATTGATCTCGAGATAAGCGACGAGAATTTTGCCAAACTCACCGACGAGGAAAAAGCAAAATACGACGAAGCAAATAAAAAATTCGGAAAAGATGAAGAGGTTATATATCTTACAAACATGTTGTTTACGATATCGTTGCTTATCGTATCACTGTCTATTCTTATCGCGTTCGTAATTCTTGAGCTTATACTTCCTTTGATTTTGAAAAACGGGCAGACACTTGGAAAAAAGATTTTCGGAATTGCTGTTATGCGCGATGACGGAGTGAGGATAACTCCTTTTGTTTTGTTTGTAAGAACGGTGCTTGGAAAGTACACGATAGAAACCATGGTACCGATATTCCTCATATACCTCGCTTTTACCGGTGCGGGACTTGCCGGCGCTCTTGCGCTGCTGCTTTTGCTTGGATTCCAGATAGGACTTCTGATAAAGACGAAAACAAACTCGGCTATTCATGATATACTTGCCTACACTGTGACGGTTGATTATGCCAGTCAGATGATATTTGACTCCAAAGAAGCGCTTATGGAGTATAAAAACAGAGTTCACGCAGAGGATGCGGAGAAAAAGCCGTATTAAATTTGATGTTTTTGATTTACATAATTAAAAATAAATAAAGTTCAACTTTCGGGAGGTTTAAATGAAAGTAGAATTACAAAATCTGACAAAAATCTTCCCCAGCCGCAACAAAAAGTCAAATGAAGAGGTTGTGGCGGTGAGTGATTTCACCTTTACCATCCCTGATGGTAAGCTCGTAGGTCTTCTCGGCCCTTCGGGATGCGGAAAGAGTACCACGCTTTATATGATAAGCGGTCTTCAGAATCCCACGAGCGGTAAGATCTTCTTCGGAGATGAGGACGTAACCGAGCTCTCTCCTGAGAACAGAGGTATAGGCCTCGTGTTCCAGAACTACGCTCTCTATCCTCATATGACCGTTAAGCAGAACATTTTGTTCCCCTTGCAGAACCTTAAGGGTGCTGACAAGATGACGAAGGAACAGATGCTCGAGCGCGCCTATCAGGCAGCGAAGCTCGTTCAGATCGACGAGCTTATGGACAGAAAGCCAAGCGAGCTTTCGGGCGGTCAGCAGCAGAGAGTTGCTATCGCAAGAGCGCTTGTAAAGATGCCGAGAGTTCTTCTTCTCGACGAGCCGCTTTCAAACCTTGACGCAAGACTTCGTCTTCAGACCCGTGAGGAGATCAGAAGAATTCAGAAGGAAACCGGTATCACCACCATCTTCGTAACTCACGACCAGGAAGAAGCAATGTCTATTTCCGACGTTATCGTAGTTATGAAACTCGGTGTAGTTCAGCAGACCGGTAAGCCTCAGGAGATATACGATAATCCTATCAATCTCTTTGTTGCGAAGTTCCTTGGAACTCCCCCCATTAATGTGTTTGCAGGCGCAGTTCGCGCGGGCGCGCTTTATATCGGTGACGATAAGGTTCTTGACGTTCCCGGAGTTGACGACCGCGAGGTTTACGTCGGTATCCGTCCCGAGGGCTTCATTCCCGCGGCAGACGGCGCGCTTGTATGCAAGCTCTCCAACGTTGAGGTAATGGGACGTGACGTTTCAATCGTTTCGTATAACGATTCTATGCTTACGCCTACGGTACGTTCGATAGTTGATGCTGATTACAAGATCGACATCACCGCCGAGAACGTAAGATTCAATCTTAAGCCTCACAAGGTATTCCTCTTCGATAAGGAAACAGAAAAGAGAATTTATTTCGGCGATCAGAAGGCTCCCGCTGCAGCAGAGGAGAACTGATATGGCAAACGTATTAAATAAAGTGAAGGGATGGTTCGTGAACGGCTTCTGGAAGACCTTTTGCGTAGCGTGGATTTGGACGCTGCTTTGCAAAAAGTGGATCTGGCAGGACTTCTGCGTAAATCTCCTTTACAAGAAATTCGATAAATGGAAAGCTTGGCTCTATCTCGCTCCCGCTATCGTCCTTCTTCTTATATTCACCGTATGGCCTATTTTCAATACGCTTCGTATGGCGTTTTGGAATAAGTATAATATGCTTCAGGAAATAGGTGGAACTCTTAAATTCAACTTCGGCGTTCAGAACTTTGTTGACGTTATTAACTATCAGAGATTCATCGACTGCCTTAAGACTACTATGATACTTTGCGTAGCTACCGTTCCGATCTCGACGTTTCTTGCACTCGTTATCGCGGTATGTCTTAACGCAATAAAGCCCTTCCGCAGATTCCTTCAGACGATATTCTTCCTTCCTTACGTTACTAACTCGATTGCTATCGGTATGGTATTCGAGGCAATGTTCAATATCGTAGGATATAAGGCTATTATGAATCCCGATGGTACGTTCAGTCACGTTTCCGTTGGTATTATCAACAATATTATCGGTATTTTCGGCTTTGAACCGATAAACTGGATCAACCAGGGCTCCGGTTATTGGCAAAACATAGCGGTGCTTATCATCTACATAGTTTGGAACGCTCTTCCGTTCAAGATCCTTATCCTTCTTGGCGGTCTTCAGAGTGTTAACAAGCAGTATTACGAGGCGGCAAAGGTTGACGCTACTCCGAGATGGAGAGTGTTTACGAGAATTACCGTACCGCTTCTTTCTCCCATGATAACCTACGTTGTAATTACCGGTTTCATTGGAGGATTCAAGGAGTATTCAAGCATCGTCGGTATATTCGGAGAGGATATGCAGGCAGTAGGCGGAAAATCGCTTAATACAATGGTTGGATATATATACGATTCACTTGCTCGAAATCAGCAGGGACGCGCGAGCGCGGCAGCGCTTATCTTGTTCGGCATTATCTTCGTGGTTACTTTGATAAACCTCTATGTCAGCAAGAAGAATACGCATTATTGATAGGAGGTTAATATGTCTGAATCTAAAATTGTTACAATGACCGAAAAAGACATGAAAAAAGTGACCTCCAGGCAGAGAATTGTAAAGATAATCGTTCAGATTGGTCTTTATCTTTTTCTCGGTATAATGGCGCTTATCGTTGTCTTCCCGTTCTACTGGATGATCATTTCATCCCTCAAATCCACTGTGGAGTACAGGCTTCCCGTACCCACACTCTTCCCAAATGAGATAATTTGGAAAAACTATGCCGACGCTTTCACAAAAGCAGATCTCGGTCAGCTCTTTATGAACACCGTTTACGTAGGTATAGTTTCAACCATACTTTCACTTGTTATCACCGTAATTACGGCATTTGCGTTTGCCCGTCTTGAGTTCAAGGGTAAAAATCTTCTCTTCACTCTTCTTTTGGCAACGATGATGATTCCCGGTGAGCTCTTCACCATTACCAACTACGTAACCGTTACTAAGTTCGGTTGGATAGATACCTATACAGTACTTATCGTTCCGTTCCTTGTTTCGGTATTCTATATCTACCTTCTGCGCCAGAATTTCCTCCAGATACCTAACGAGCTTTACCTCGCGGCAAAGGTTGACGGTACTAAGGACTTGAAGTATCTTTGGAAGGTAATGATACCGCTTTCCTTGCCCAACCTTATATCTATAACGATTTTGAAGATGATGGGCGCGTGGAACTCGTATATTTGGCCGAGACTCGTTACGACTAAGGCGCATCACCTTATTACAAACGGTTTGAGAGGCGCGTCCTACCTTGATGAAGCAGGTCAGACAAACTTCCCGGTTCAGATGGCGGCGGTAACCGTAGTATCCATTCCGTTATTTATGGTGTTCATTTTCCTTCGTAAGTATATTATGAAGGGTGTATCCCGTTCCGGTATAAAGGGTTAAGGGTTTTGGCTCTCTTTTAGGTTATAATTCTCCTTTGCTCTCTTGACGTAGGTTTCTACGTCTGCGTTCGCAAAGAAAAATTCTACCTCAAAAACAGAGCCAAAACACAGACGGAAGTTCGGTTAATACGGACGGAAGTTCGGTTAATACGGACGAAAATTTTAACTATCGGTTAATCGGCTTAAATAAGTTTAGGCTTTTAACAATAAAACAAAAAACAAAAAACGAAAGGACAAGAAAAATGAAAAAAATCATTATTTCCCTCCTGGTACTCGTTTCCATGACAGTAAGCATGCTTGGTCTTACCTCATGTGACCTTTTCGGCGGAAACAAAGAAGAGTTCCAGAAAGCAACCTACGACGTACCCGCAGAGGGTTACGACGGAAGCGAAGTTACCATCACGTTCTATCACACGATGAGCCAGACTAAGCTTCAGCCCGTTCTTGATACCTATATCAAGGAATTCAACAAGCTCTATCCTAACATCACTATTGAGCACAGCGCACCCGGTAGCTATGACGATGTTCGTGATCAGATCAAGACTCAGCTTACAGCTGGCAACCAGCCCAACATCGCATATTGCTATCCTGACCACGTTGCGTCCTACAACATCGCAGGCGCAGTAGTTCCGCTTGATAACCTTATCGAAAGCACCATCACCGTAACTCGCGCTGACGGTACAACCGAGATCCTTGGTCTTACCGAAGCTCAGAGAGCTGACTTCATCGAGGGTTATTACAAAGAGGGTACCGTGTTTGATAAGGCAGGCACAATGTATACTCTTCCTCTTTCCAAGTCTACCGAGGCTCTTTACTACAACAAGACCTTCTTCGAAAAGAACAATCTCAAGGTTCCTACCACTTGGGATGAAATGGAAGAAGTTTGCAGAGCTATAAAGAAGCTCGATCCTACCTGTGTTCCTCTCGGCTATGACTCCGAGGCTAACTGGTTCATCACCATGTGCGAGCAGTATGGCGCAGGTTACACCAGTCTTGACAACGGCGGCGAGTTCCTTTTCGACAATGAGACCACCCGTAACTTCGTTAAGGAGTTCCGTCAGTGGCATCAGGACGGTCTTGTAACAACCGAAGAAATCTACGGTTCTTACACTTCCGGTCTCTTCACCGCTACTGAAGGTCAGAGATGCTATATGGTTATCGGTTCTACCGGTGGCGCATCCTACCAGACTCCTCCTGAGGCTGATGGCGTATCTCTCTTCGAGACTGCTATGGCAACTCCTCCTCAGATCAACCCTGCAGCTCCCAAGGTTATTTCTCAGGGTCCCTCACTTTGTATCTTCAAGGATTCCAATCCCCAGGAAGTTGTAGCTTCTTGGCTCTTCGTTAAGTTCCTTACCACAAACGTATCCTTCCAGGCTGAATTCTCCATGGCATCCGGTTACGCTCCCGTAATCAAGTCCGTTCAGGAGAACACTGTATACAAGGCATGGCTTGATTCCTCCAGCGGAAAGATCGACGGCAAGAAGCCCGCTAACCTCACCGCAATGAGCGTTAAGCTTGCTCTTTCCCAGTCAAATGCATACTTCGTATCTCCCGCATTCAACGGTTCCTCTGAGGCTCGTGACCAGGTAGGCGTTATTATGCAGACCATTCTCGTTTACGAGGGTAGCGATGTTGACGCAGAGATTGACAGAGTATTTAAGGAAGCTATGGACGAGTGCGAATACGCTCTCGGCTAATTTCCGGAAAACATTTCGATTCAACGTTAAAATTTTGTTTAAACTTTAAGTTTTCATTTAGGAAATAGAAGTATGAAAATTTTGAATAAAATACTCCTTATCCTTCTCGTGATTTCAATGCTCACCGCATCACTCGTTTCGTGTGAGCTTTTGGGATTATCGAGCCCCGATAACGGAGAAGACGGCACCGATAAGGGAAATCAGGGTGGTAATGATACCGATCCCGGTGAGTTCGTTGATTACGCGGCGCAGGTTAAATTCAACTCGGCGTCCGGAAGAGCTTACATTAAGGCAACGGTAAAAACCTTCGTTGACGGTGATACTACTCATTTTGATGTAAGCGACAGAAAAATCGCTCCCACGGGTGTTCTCAAGGCAAGATACCTTGCTATAAATACTCCCGAATCTACCGGTCAGATAGAGCCTTGGGGCAAGAAGGCGTCGAATTATACCAAAGAAGCACTCACAAAGGCTACGGATATTATTCTCGAGTCTGATACCGCTACCTGGAATCTTGACTCTACGGGCGATAGACACCTCGTGTGGGTATGGTATAAAACCGCCGATGACTCGGATTACCGAAATCTCAACCTAGAGATTCTCCAGGCGGGATTGGCAATTGCTTCGAATTCATCTAAAAACAGCTACGGTGATTTTGCTGTCAAGATACTTTCGCAGGCTATGGCTCACAAGCTTCACGTTCATTCGAAAGAAAAAGATCCTGATTTCTATTACGGCGCAGCAGTTCCTATGACTCTGAAAGAACTCAAGCTCAACATTGAGAAGTATAAGAATACCGATGTAAGCTTTGAGGGCGTTGTAGTAAGAAATTCCGATCAGACCGCTTACGTTGAGGAATATGATGAGGAAACCGGTACGTACTTCGGTATTCAGGTTTACTATGGATTCGGACTTAACTCGTTCGGTCTTGCGATACTCAACGTCGGAAACCGCGTTCGTATTACAGGTTCGGTTCAGTATTACGAAACAGGCGGAACATATCAGATCTCTGATATAAAGTATAACGCAATGATTCCTGATCACGAGGATAATATTCTTGAGATAAGCACGGGACATACAGCGCCATACAGAGAGATAGATATACCTACTCTTCTCTCCGGAAAACTCAGCTACGATGTTACTATTGTAAATGACGATGAGACCGAGACCGTTGAAACAAAAACGTACGATTACGGTTTTATCGGAATGCACAGTTCTGCATCTCTCAAGAATCTTACCATTACCGATGTTTATACAACGCCTGACGGAAATTCCGCCGGAGCGATGTCTATAACTTGTCGTGATGTTGACGGTAATTCTGTTATCCTTAGAACGATAGTTCTTAAGGACTCTACCGGAAAGACTATTACTGATTCCGCATTCCCTGTAGGAAGTGTAATAGACGCAAAGGGAATTATTGATGTATTTAACGGAGAATATCAGCTTAAGATCTTCTCCGCTGCTGACATTACC
Organism: Clostridia bacterium; assembly: GCA_017411605.1. Classification (GTDB taxonomy): domain Bacteria; phylum Bacillota; class Clostridia; order Oscillospirales; family CAG-272; genus UBA1740. Next base: position 23,193 of record JAFQPR010000095.1, read on the forward strand.
TTTGTTAACGCAGAATAATTTTGAAAAATCCCTCATTTAAGGGATAAAAAACAACCTAACGCGTATTATTAATAAAGGCGCGAGGTCTGTGCTTTCAATATGGACCTCGCTGCCACGAATGAAATTAGTCCAACTTTAAAATTTTATATAAAGAAAAGGAGCTAATATGAAAAAATTACTTACATTGGTGCTCGTTCTTGTTCTCTGCCTTTCCGTTCTCGGATCTTGCGCTATTAAAGACAAGATCAACAGTCTTTTAGGTAAAGACCCCGTAGAAGAGCCCAACGAAAAAACAGCTCTCGATTCCGCTGTTTCCTTCCTGTTTGATCTTTATAAGGACAGCGCAAAAGAGACTCCTGTAAATTACAATCTCGTTAACGTTGTAACTATTGAAGGTGTAGCATATGCTGTAACCTGGACAGTTGACAATGAGCTCATCACTATCGTTCCTAACGAAACGGATGAAAATCTTGTAACAGTTGTTGTTCCTGCTGCAGGCAGCAAAGACGTTCCTTACGTTCTTACCGCTACCGTTACAGATGCAGAGGGCAACACCAAGTCTAAGACGTTTGATAGAGTTGTTCCTATGTTCAAGGTTAATACCGCTGCTGAGTATTATGCTGCAGAGAGTGGTGACCTTGTGATCGTTGACGGTATTATTACCGGTATCAGCTCTAAGTCTTACAGTGACGGATACAACACTCTTTACCTCGACGACCTTAAGGGCGAGGGCGGTTACTACATTTACAGCTTTGCAGACAAGGCTGATATTGTTAAGGATCTTGGCCTCAAGATTGGTATGACCGTTAGAGTATCCGGTACTAAGGACGTATACAACGGTACTCACGAAGTTAAGGATGCTGCTTTTGAAATCCTTGATTCCACCGTTAAAGAAGTAACTCCTACAGACTTCACCTCTATCTTTGCAAACGCTGCAGACCTCAAGGATGCTGCTCTCGTTGGCAAGCAGGGTATGCTCGTAACCATTAAGGGCGTAACCATCGGTGACGTTGGTTCTAACGGTTACCGTCATTTCACTCTTGGTGATAAGACCTCTTACTTAAGAATTTCTTCTTCCTCTAACTGCATGCCTAAGGATGATGTTGCTATACTTGAAAAGGCATTCGCAGATAACAAGGGTAACATTGCTGACGTAACGGGCGTTATCTCTATCTATAGCGGTAACTTCTATCTCGTTCCCGTTTCTGTTAACGCATATTCCAACTTTGTAACTCCCGACCGTACCGATGCTGAAAAGGTTGCATTCGAGCTTGACGGCGTTACTGTTACCGATAAGGTTGCAGTTGACACTGAGCTTACTCTTCCCGCAGCAGGTACTCAGTACGCTGACGTTAAGTTCGCATGGACTGCTGAAGGTATTGAGATCGTTGACGGTAAGATCAACGTAGTTCTTGGCGACGAAGAATACACCTTCACTCTTAAGGTTGTTGCAACCTTGGGCGAAGAAAGCGCAGAGAAGACCTTCACGGTTGCTGTTGACGCAATCAAGAAGGGCTCTATCAGCCTTACTCCCGAGACTATGGGACTTACAGGATTTGACGGTTACAATGCCGAAGAGTCTACTGTTACCGTATTCGGTACTACATTTGCTTACGTTCAGCTCGCAGGTAGCTACGGCGACGGTCTCCGTATGAGAGACAGCGAGAAGGACGGAGAGTACAGAACTTCTAAGCTCTGGAACACCACAGCGCTTGGTAAGGGCATCAAGAAGATCACACTTACCTGGTATCCCACCAAGAGCACCTATGACAACTCCGATGCTGTTATCTTCACCTTTGGCAACGAGGTTAAGGGAGATGCTTATTCCACTAAGCTTTCTACCGTTGAAGGACAGATGGTTTATACTATCACTCCCGATGTAGACACTTATACATACTTCTACATTGAGCACGATATCAACTACACATTCTATTATGATTCTATTGAGATCGAGTTCGAGTCCGACGGCGAGATCGTTATAACCGATGAAGAGAAGGTTGCAACCGAGAAGAACGCTGTTAAGGTTGAAAAGACCGAGTTCGCAGATAACGGTACTCTCACTCTTAACACTACTCCCGTAATGTATGACGATGTTGTAATTACTTGGACTGCAAACGGCGAGCCCGTTGCTGACAACGTTATCAATATCGTACTCGGCAGAGAAGAGCAGACCATCACTCTTGTTGCTACTATCACGAGCGGTGAGGTTACCGATACTAAGGAATTCACCGTAACCGTAGCTAAGATGCCTGTAATCCAGATCGAAGAGGTTGACGTACCCGTAGCAGGCGTTGAATACAAGTTCTACTTAAACCAGGTTAAGAACGGCGAGAAGCTTTACTTCAACGGTAATCCCGAGAGCGCAAGCGTAAGCTACCGTCTTGAAACCACTAATGCAATAGGTAAAGCTCTCAGCGTATATCTTGAAAACGCATATGCAGAGGATGGAACTACCGTTCTCGGCTATAGAATTTACTTCTTCGTTGGTGAGACAAAGACTTACCTCAGACTGTACGAGCGTAAAGCAGGCGCTGCAGGAAGCGGTTCCGGAAGCCTTGAGTTCGTTACCGAAACTCCCGCAGAGTATTATACTTACAACGAAACCTATAAGACTCTCATTCTTACTACTGTAGCTACCGATTCTACCGAGGAAACACCTACGTACAACTCTTACTATCTCGGTACTTACGGTGATTATGTTACGATCAGTGCTAACCACACCAAGTACATAAAGGATGATAACCTTGAGACCTCCGGCGGTCAGTATCCTACTCACTTCGCTACATTCTATTGCCTCCACGAATATGCAGGCGATTGCGATCTCGTATGTAACGAGTGCGGCGCTGAGCGTACTTCCGAAACTCCTCACACCTACACTGCAGATTGCGATGCTGAGTGTAACGTTTGCGGACACGTTCGTGAAGATGCTATAGCTCACGTACCAGGCGAGGACGACGGCGATTGCACAACTGATATCCTTTGCACCGTTTGCGGTGAGGTTGCAGTTGCAGGCGCTGAGGCTCACGCAGGTCAGGATGACAATGATTGCACAACTGCGGTTATGTGTACAAATCCCGGTTGTACCAAGGAAGCTGTTGCAGCTAAGGCTGAGCACGTAGCAAAGGCTGATGACGGTGATTGCACAACTGCGGTTACCTGCGAAAACTGCGCTCACGTAATGGTTGAAGCTAAGGCTCACGTAGCAGGCGAGGATGACGGCGATTGCACTACTGCAATTATGTGTGCAAACGAAGGTTGTACCAAGGAAGCTGTTGCGGCAGCGGCAGCTCACGTTCAGGCAGCAGACGACGGTGATTGCACAACTGCAGTTACCTGCGAAAACTGCGCTCACGTAATGGTTGAAGCTAAGGCTCACGTAGCAGGCGAGGATGACGGCGATTGCTCCACTGCAATTCTTTGTACCAACGAAGGTTGTACCAAGGAAGCTGTTGCAGGCATCAAGCACTCCTACACTGACTGCGACGATACCACTTGTGATAACGAGGGTTGCGAAGTAACTCGCGAGCCCGTTGATCATCTCTATCAGCACGAATGCTCCGATAAGTGCCACGAATGCGGCGCTGAAAACGAGAACGCTGTTGATTGCGCTGATACAAATAACGACGACAAGTGCGACTACTGCGGCGCTGAAATGGATAAGACCGGTGATACCACCACCGTTCCCGTTCCGTAATCAGAAACCGTTAGTTTAACTAAATAAAAAAGGCTCTGACCGAGTGATTGGTCAGAGCCTTTTGCTAAGGGGCTAGGGGGATTTAGAGCGAAAATTTGCGTTCTCCCACCTGTGAGGCGTATAAAATTATGTCGAGGGAGGGAAACGCAAATAGAAAATGACTTTAATTTGATGGAGAAATTCGTAGAATTTCAACCTTATAA
>JAFQPR010000096.1 GCA_017411605.1 Clostridia bacterium
CTTCGAGTCTAATTTCACCATCGGGGCGCTCGTAGGATTTTTCTGCATCATAGGGCGGATACCTTAAACAAAGTTCTACTGAATAGAAGGAGATACCCGATTGATCCATCAATTCCTTTGTTTTCAGCAGTATCTCTGCCGCCTTTTCGTTGGTAACGACGTCGCTATCAATATACAATACGAGTTCGCCGTTTTTTGCTCCAAGCTCACCTACATTGTAGAATTTATCATTAACAAGTTCGCTTATTTTAAGCGCACCTTCCACGGTTTCTTCCCCAAGCTCACGTTCAAACTCTAAGTCGCCATATCCCATAGAAACGGTGTAAGGATAGGCATAACTATTGAGAATGGTATCGACCATTTCACGGTACTCAAAAAACAATCTGTTTGCCACGTTGCCGTGTCCTTCGACGCGCGAGCTATAATCATCACTCCGTATTTTACCGAGCATTGATATTCTCAAGGTGAAATTGCCATCCATACTGCTCGGAGTAATAACGTGGGCGTAGTATCCGCCATCCTTAAAACTGTAAGATACTTCCTCAATGGCATAGTCTGTGTTCGGATAATTCGTTTCAAGATACTTTTCAGCCGCATTACGAGCCATCATTTTTGAAATAGGGTTACCCACAAGTCCATTTGCGAACCAACATACGCCAACAATCAGAATGATAGCCAAACACAGGGCGGATATTTTCAATATGCGTTTTTTCATTTCTTTTCCTCCTTCCTAAATGCGTAATGCAAAAGGAACGCTATTGCCACGCCAACGAGAACAAACATCGCATATAGCACTGTCCACATCAGCGTGCCTGCGAAGCCTATCTCTACAAGTTGAAAAGCGAACACACCAAGGTCTATTATAAGCAGTAGCACGGGAAGCTTATAAATCGCTTTCCACTTGAATACGTAATATCCGAAAATGCCTACGATGGGCATAATCAAACTGTTATACATTAAGTTATCGCCTGCTGTCCACCCGAAGCCAAGGAAGATTAAAAATATGAGTGCTGCATAAGCAATTGAGTAAAACTGTCTGTTCATGCGCTTCATCATTTTCTTGAAAGGTTTTGCATTGCCGGTGCCAATAGCAGGTTTATTTTCAACCGTTGATAATGGCTCTCCCTCCTTCAAGCTTTCAAACTCGGAATGACATTCGGAACACTCTTTCAAGTGGTCGCTTACAAACTGTGCAGTTTCGGGACTTACCATATTTTCAACATAAAGAGGTAGCAAATCTCTGACTACACTACATTCAGTTTTCACCGTTCTTTTCCTCCAATCTTTCTTTGATCATTTTTCGCGCTCGATGATAGGTGACACAAGCCCAATTTTCGGTCTTGCCGAATATCTGAGCAATTTGCTTGAACGAGAGTTCCGCATATACGCGCCAAAGAAAAACCTCCTTATACGGCTCACTAACATCGTGCAAAACTTTTTGTATTCGCTCGATCTCGTCACGCCGGGCATACTCGTCTGCCACGCTTGGGGCGAGGTCGGGGATTTCTTGTAGTTCCGTTTCATCGACTTGCTCTGTGCGGTTGCTTTTTTTAACGTGTGAGTAATAGCAATTCTTCGCTATTTGACAAAGCCACACCCGAACATCACAATCCCCACGGAAGCTGTTAATCGACTTCATCGCTTTGAAAAACGTATCACTCGTTATTTCTTCCGCAAGATGCTCGTCACCCGAGAGCCGCAAGATATACAAGTAAACGTCGTTGAAATATGTATTGTATAGTTGCTCAAAATCCGTCACTCTATCACCTCCTTCACCTATAAGACTCCGAAGAAAAGAAAATCTTACAAACTTTTTTGAATTTTTTTAAGTAAATGTTTCGCCCTCGTTCCAAAAAGGATTGAGAGCGATTTATCATCAGAGTTGCATCACTCACCATTTCACTGATGATTATTATGAGCGTTATTCTGCTCGCGAACGGAGATGGAAATTGATTTGGAGTTCAAGAGCCTCAGCATATGCGATAGGTCGTAAAAGCCGCAGCACTGCGCAATTTCCGTTTTCGATAACGAGGATGACTTTAATAGCTCCGAGGCTTTCTGTAATCTATACTGATTAAGATAATGAATGGGTGAGCATCCGCAGACAGCTTGAAAATTTCGCAAAAACGTAGATCTTGAAAGAAATACTCGTTCTGCGAGAGAATTAATAGTTATTTTTTCGGAGAAATGCTGATGAATGAATTCAAGAGTATTTAAAATCTGAACGTTAGATTTAATATTTTTATTGCTGTCTTTATTAATTTGCCGATCAAACAGATAGGAAAGATAATAAATAAATTTCCATACGCTGTGAGATTGGATACCCGAATAACACTCACTGTTGAAAACGCTCGTATCCTCTATAAATTTTAGTTCCTGCTGAAGCTCTGAAAGCTGGGATAAGTTTAAATTCAAAAACATGGGCTGAGAGGTCTTTTGCCTTAAGTACGGTTCTATTTCCATAAGATGCAGATAGCCGGGCACGCGCAGCGATTCCCTTTGATTATTTCTTATGAATTCATTCTTTATAATAACGTGGCAAACGTCAAGAGAATTTGTGTTGTAATACGCGTGCGATATCTGAGGCGGAATAACGAAAACGTCTCCTGCTTTAACCGAAATTTTTGAATCCATTATCTGATGAATACCCGTGCCGTTGATAACAATATTTATCTCGTAAAAATCGTGACTGTGAGGAACTATCGAGTAATCCTTATACAAAAACGCTCGAACAAATTGATCCTGTCGGTCGAAGCTTGAGTCTTCAAAACAATGAAATTGAATATCCATAATATCTCCTATGTAATGAAACGATTATACATTCTTTTGATTATATTGTACTATAATTATATCACGTTATATGCTATAATGCAAGTATAATACTATTTTTCGAGGTAAATATGATAAGGATAAATAAGTTACGCGAGGCTGCCCTTCGCCGTAATTACTGCTTAGATGAGTTCCATTATCTATTTTATAAAAGATACTCTGAGATAGAAAACAAAAACGAGTATGAAAAATATTCAGATGCTTTTTATTATGCGTTTTCTGAATTGACCCCCAATATAACCGAGGGTGAGCTTATCGTAGGAGAAATCGGTAACAATCTCTCCGAAAACGAAATTGAAGAATGGAAAAACGTTTACAAGAGCAAAGCATCAAAAAGAATTAACGAAGCAGGCTCCGGTCAAGACTCCCATATGGCAATTGATTACGAGCTTTTGCTCTCTCTCGGCGTAAACGGCATTATTAACAAAATAGATCAATATATGCTGAATTCCACGAAAGATAGTGCCGCCTTTTATTCCGCTGCGAAAACTTGCCTTTTGGCAATTTTAAAGCACTCGGAAAATTATGCGGATCATGCGGAAAAACTCGCATTGGCAGAAAATGACGTCAACCGCAAAAAAGAGCTTTTGCAAATTGCAAAAACTTGCAGAAAAGTCCCCGCCTGTCCGCCCGAAAGCTTTTACGAGGCAATTCAATCGGTCCATTTTGTTACTTACTGTATTTCTTTAAATCCGTTTCGTCCTTATCATCAGCAATTTCAGCTTGGGCACCCGGACAGATATCTTTATCCCTATTATAAAAACGATATAGAAAAAGGTATCATTACAAAAGAAAAGGCGCAGCTTATTTTGGATTGCCTGGGCATACAGATCAATATGCGTGTTCCAAACGGTCTTTCGAGCGGGTATATGGTAGGAGGAAGAGACGAAGACGGAAAAATCGTCGCTAACGAGCTTACCGAGATGCTGATGCAGGTAGTAGATGATATAAAGCTGGTTTATCCTTCCGTTGGACTGTGTTACACCGAAGGTATGCCCGACTCATACTTAGAAAAGGCGTGCGATATATTATCGCACGGAAGAAGCCATCCCGCCATATTCAACGATGACGTTATATCAAGCGGTCTATTGCGCTACGGAGTTCCCGAATCCGAGTCTCACAGCTATATACACAGTACCTGCGTTGAGATAACGCCCGTTGCGTCATCGAACGTATGGGTTGCAAGTCCTTACACTAATATGGCGCAGCTCCTGCTTGACTCATTGACACGCGAATATGACAGCTTCGATGAGCACGTATCGGCTTTGTTTGAAGAAATCGATAAAAGAATCGAAAATAATTTTATTTCTCAAAACGATCTGCGAAGGCATCGCGCAAAACATTCAATCAATCCGATTCTTTCCTGCTTTGTCAACGACTGCCTTGCAAAAGGGGTGGATATCGAGAACGGCGGAGCCAGATACAATTGGATCATGCCAAGCTTCGTCGGAATGGCAAATCTCGTGGATTCTTTGTACGTATTGAAAACAATTGTTTACGATAACAAGGAATTTTCGTTACTTGAGCTTAAAGAAATTTTAGATAACAACTTTGAAGGTAACGAGCCTTTGAGATTGCGATTGCTGAACAATATTTCAAAATACGGAAATGATATCGACGAAGTAGACGGGTATTTCGGAATGTTCACAAGTCATATAATTTCCGAATGCAAAAAATACAACGGGGTATTCGAAACGGGAAACCTGATACCGAGCGTATTCTGCTGGGTAATGCACGAAAGATTCGGAAAGGCTACCGGCGCAACTCCCGATGGCAGACTTGCAGGATTCCCTCTGGGAGACGGCTCGGGACCGTGCCAAGGAAGAGAGCTCAACGGTCCTACCGCGTCTATCCTCTCCTCTACGAAATGGGAGCACCGTGAGCTTATCGGCGGTGTTGCGGTTAATATGAAATTTGCAAAAAGTCTTTTAGGAGCTAATTCGCTCGGTGTCATGAAGTCTTTAATAAAAAGCTATATGAAAAGAGGCGGATTCGAAATTCAGATAAACGTAACAGATAAAGAATTGCTGCAAAAGGCAAAGGATAATCCCGAAGAATACCGAGACCTCGTTGTGCGGATAGGCGGATACAGTGATTACTTCGTAAAGCTATCTCCCGAAATGAAAGAAGAAATTATTATGCGAACAACGCATGAAATATAATAAAAAAGGAAGGTAACAACATATGAAAGCAAGGTTCAAGAAAATTTTTGCCGCTCTGCTGATATGCGCGGTTATTTGCCCTATAATTTCAATTGCTTCTATGAAAACGGAAGCAAGCTCGGGCAGCGACTCGATTCAGAAAATCGATTTTACTGGGGCGACAGCGACGGCAGACAGTAAGCACTCAAACGCCTCGGTCGGAGCCGCGTCGGCTGTAATAGACGGAAATAAGTCTACCGATCTATCTGCTTGTTGGATATCGGCAACGAGCACGGGCGGAGAGTATACGTCTCATTGGCTGCAGGTCGATCTCGCATCACCCGCGACTATGAATAAAATAGTAATGGTTCCCCGTCTTGAGAGTAACGCTCCCGGTTATTTTCCAAAGGATTTCACTATTGAAGTATCAAGCGACGGCGTAAGCTTTACTACCGTCATTACAGAGACGGACTTCATCGCAACGAACAACAGCGGTGAAGAATTTACGTTTAATACGGTGAAAGATGTGAAAAGTATAAAGATTTCAGTTTCAAGAAATACGTCGTACACCTCCGGCAAATATTACGGATTTGGTCTTACGGAGCTTGAAGCTTATTACAATCCGCTGGCGGCTCAAAAAATTGATTTGACAGGAGCGACAGCGACGGCAGACAGTAAACACTCAAAAGCCTCTGTCGGAGCTGCATCGGCTGCGATAGACGGAAATAAGTCTACCGATCTATCTGCCTGTTGGATATCGGCAACGAGCGAGGACGGAGTAAACACGCCTCATTGGCTGCAGGTCGATCTCGCGTCACCCGCGACTATAAATAAAATAGTAATGGTTCCCCGTCTTGAGGGCGGCGCTCCCGCTTATTTCCCAAAGGATTTCACTATTGAAGTATCAAGCGACGGCGTAAGCTTTACTCCCGTTATTGAAAAAACCGGTTTCACCGCAACGAACAACAGCGGTGAAGAATTTACGTTTAATACGGTGAAAGATGTGAAAAGCATAAAGATTTCAGCTACAGAAAACGGCTCATATACTACCGGAAATTATGTTTATTACGGCTTCGGTCTTACGGAGCTTGAAGCATACATAGATCCTGCGTTAACTCAAAAAATCGACTTGACGGGCGCTACCGCAAAGGCAGACAGTAAGCACTCAAGCAGCTCGGTAGGAGCTGCATCGGCTGCAATCGACGGAAACAAGTCTACCGATCTATCCGCCTGCTGGATATCGGGGGAAAGCACGAGCGGAGAATATACGCCTCATTATTTACAGCTCGATCTTCAGAATCCCATAACCTTGAACAAGGTAGTTATGGTTCCGCGCCTTGAGAGCGGAGCTCCCGCTTATTTCCCAAAGACTTTCACTATTGAAGTTTCATACGACGGGGTAAACTGGGCTACCGTTGTTCAGGAAAAACATTATACTTCGGTGAATACTGCCGGCGAGGAGTTTGCGTTTAACACGGAAAAAGGTGTAAAGAGTGTGAAAATTTCCGCTACAAGAAATACTGCGTACGGTGCAGGCAAATATTCTTATTACGCCTTCGGTCTTACGGAGCTTGAGCTTTATTATGATGAAACGGTAACACCCGAATCTCTCATCAGCTTCGATGACGTATTACAAATCAACTCCGCCGAGGCGAGCTCTTCCCACTCTATGCATCCTGTTAATCATCTTATAGACGGTTATCTTAATAATATCTGGTCAAATGATGACCCGAATAACCGCTCCGATCCGTCCGCGAATACCCAGGTAGTACTCGAGCTTGATAAGCTCTCAAACGTATCGGGTGTATACTTATATCCGACAATACAGAGCTCATCTACACCGAATATCAATTTCCCGCATGAATTCTCAATCTATCTTTCGGAGGACGGAGAGAACTTCGGTGAAGCAGTCTGGTCAACGACCGATTATACCTTGCCCACCGGAAGCTCTCGCGAGTGCATAAAATTCGATGAGCTTATAAGCAACGTTAAATACGTGAAATTTGATATCGCGCCCGGAAACAATTCCTCGGGATACGTTCACTTTGCAGAAATAGAAGTGATAGGACTCAATGATATCGACATTGACACGTACGTTTCGGAACTCGGTATCCGCGAGCATCAGTATCTGGATGCTAAGGTCGTTTTTGCAAACACAAGTTCACATTATAAACACGAAATCATAGCTTCCTCCAATGAAAGCGCCGTTGATCTTAACGGTCATATAACGTATCCCGAAGCAGGTTATGTAAACGTTGAACTGACAGTTAAGGTTTCAAGCCTTATCGAAGAGGACGAGTCTCGTACGGTAAATATGAATATCATAATAAAAAGCAATGCGTTGTTAGAGGCAGAGATTGCGGCTTCGAATATAACCTTACTTCCCGTCCCCGCAAACGAGGATACTTACGTAACTATTCCAAAGCTTGAAGGTTATACGATAACTATCGCAGGCTCGGATAATGAAAGCATAGTTGCCCTCGACGGAAGGATCACACGCCCCGAAAGCACCACGGGTGTCAGACTTACTCTGAAGCTGGAAAGCAATGAGACGGGAGAGGTTGCATATACCAAGCCCTTACTCGTTCCTATTTACAAGACTTACGTAAAGCCGACTATGTCCGCAGCCGAGATAGCAGCGGCGCACGAGGATTATGAGGATAATGCGTACGGTATATTCATTCATTACGTGAGCAAATACAGAAACAGCTACGGAACGGTATATTCAAACGGCGAAATGGTTGAAAGCGTAGATGAGCTTGCCGATGCATTCGACGTAAAGGCTTTTGCAAAATCCATGCATGATATGGGCGCGGAATACGTCCTGTTTACTGCTTGGCACGGAGATGCCCGTACCCTATTCCCAAGTATGACTAACCTTCGCTGGAGAGACGATCGCCGCGCAGAGGATACGGAAGGACAAAAAAGCTATTCCGAAAGAGACGTTATAGCAGAGCTTATCGCGGAGCTTTCCGTATACGATATCGACCTCTACCTTTATACGCATCCCGCTGACGGAGGTCCTGATTTTACTGCCGAGGATAAGATTTTGACCGGCTGGGACGATTCTGCTGATAATTACGCGGTTTGGAATCAGTACGTAAACGAGCTTTATTATGAGCTTTGCGAGCGTTATGGCGACGGAATAAAGGGACTTTGGTTTGACGGTGGATATAATCACGTACCCGCGGGTGATGCCCAGAACCGTCTTCGCGAGACCTGCTTGTCATTTAATCCCGCAATGATACTCACGGCAAATCTTGCTTTTAAAGAAGGTACGGTTTATGAAACTCCCGTATATGACGGAGCTGATTATTTCTGCTGGGAAATACCCGAAGGATATAATTTCGTAACCGACAGAAAGATCTCGAGACATCAGTCAGCCGCAGTTATTGCAAACGCGGGATGGTTTACAAAGCACCCGAATACAAAGACCTTCGAAAACCTTCCTACAGCCGAAGAAATATTCAAATACCTCGTTGCTATGAGCTCTATCTCAACCGAGGGCGGATTCCTTGCCTCGACAGGCTTCTATCCGCTTCACGAGGGAGAGGTGCTTGACGATTACTTTATGCGCGGCATAGGAGACGTTCTGAGAAAGCTCAATGCAGATTATATCTCGCCTCTTAAGGCTACGATCTTCAATACTAATGACAGCACGGCATATCCCACGACCGAAAATATTACGGTAAGCGATCTTTTGTGGGGAGTTGCCAATGAATCAAAAGACGGAAGGGTTATTTATCTTCACGTCCTTAACGCGCCCGACGGAAACACCTTGATACTTCCCAAAACCGCAGACGGAACTATCCTTCGGGGCAATGCCGTTATTATGAATTATGACGGTACCGAAACTCCCGTGACTATCGTTAAAACCGCTGACGGATACAGCATCACGCTTCCCGAAGGTGTGGAATGGAATGAAGTCGATACCGTTATCAAGGCGGAACGTATGGAGTTTGATTTCACGCCCAAAATGAGTATCACTCTCGGCTCTGAGCTCGTATGCAATATTTACGTTCCCGCGGCAGATTACCTCAAATCCTTCACGGTAGACGGTGTAGTATATGACAACCTTGTTTCCGTAACACTTGATGACGGTAATTCCTACTACCGTATAAAAATATCTCTTCCCGCCAAGGAAGCGGCAAGAAATATAGTCCTTAAGGTTACGCTGGGCGTCGACGGAAATGATTATACAGGTACGTTCACTTTAAGCATACCTAAGTACGCTAAGAAGATTATTGACTCTGACGCAACAAATGAAGAGATCACTCTCGTAAAAGACGTGCTTGCTTATATCAGAGCAGCATACGTTTACTTTGATTCCGAGGATAAGGATGACGCGCTTTTGGCAATTGACGGCATTCTCGCAGACTATAACAACGAGTTTGCGAAGGTTTCGGGTCAGACGAATACCGAGCAAGGACTTAAGGAGGCATCTATAATACTTGATGCAAAGCCTACCATTCGCTTCATTCTCCCCGAAGGTAAAACCGCGGAGGCTTACACGTTTATGTGCGGCGATAAGATTCTCGGTTATACAACGGGAACATATACCGAGGGCGAAAAGAATTACGTTTACGTTGATGTTGAGCTTTACGCTTATCAGCTTATACGCGAGATCGCTTACAGCGACGGTACTTACAGCGGCAGCTTCCATATCAACAGCTATTACGATTTCGTTACCACGGATGAGGCTTATAAGAACAACTCAGAGCTTATCTGCCTCGTTGAGAAGCTTTACAACTACTGCAAGTCGGCAGAAGCTTACAGAGCTTCCGTAACAGAGTCATAAGGAGGTAACAAAAATGAAAAAGTACATTAACCCCGAAATTGAGGTTGTAGAAGTTAATACCTCCGATGTGATTACCACTTCTCCCGGAACCGAAACGACTCCCAAAGAGGACAACGACGGAATCTGGGACTTCGACTTGGGTTAAATTTCTGATTTTACCGATGGGAAGCATCTATTTCGCGACGCGCAGATAGCGACATATCGCTCTCTCGCTTGAGAAACAATATCGCGCCGCATCCCCAAGCGGCATATGCTCCTATTCGTCGATTACTCACAACTGACATATCGACAGAAAAAACAATGGGCTGAGTCAAAGCTTTCAATTAAGCTAATGGCTCAGCCTTTTGCTACGCATTTTTTCGGCTACATAAATGAGATAAATCAAAGGTTGGGATAAAGAAACGGCAGAAACACTGTTTTTTAGACAATGCTTCTGCCGTTTTTTGGTTCTGCCTAAATACGACAGCCCCAGCTCAATTTATTAATAGTTTTCTTTCAACTCAAAAAGCAATGATCCGTTTAGTATTATGCTTTTTTATCCTCGATGTATTTGCCTGCTACAATATAATCGCTTGTAACTCCGCTTACGTACTCATTCATAGAATCAAGCGTGGCTGTTTTATTAACGGTCCATATCTCAAGAGCAAAGCCGTTAGATTTGCAAAGCTCGACGCCCGCAGCCGTTGCAAGACCGTAATTCGCATCGATAAACACCTCGTTGTTCTCCGTGCGAAGAGTTTTTGCCGTATTTATTTTTTCCTCTGTCAGCGCTTCATTCACAAGATATCCGAGTCTTGCGCCGGAATCAACGTTCTTTATCTCTGCGAGCGACGTATCTTTAAAGGATATCCAGGTGCAGCCGTCAAGAAGTCCGTACTTCTCAACTATTTCGACAAGCTGCTCCGCCTGCTCTGCTGTCAGCTCGCTTTTAAGCTCTATGTATGGATGTAAGTCAAGCTCAACGCACAGAGCAATAAATTCCTCGAAGGTGGGTATTTTTGCGCCGGCATAATCGTGAGATTTCCACGTGCCGAAATCATACGTTCTGACTTGTGCAAGAGTAAGTGAATTTATTGCTCCCGTTCCGTTCGACGTTCTGTCTATAGTGTTATCGTGGAGAAGAACGGCATATCCGTCAGACGTGAAGCTGACGTCGCATTCAACGTATTTAAATCCGTTTTCAAAAGACAGTCTGTATGCCTCAAGCGTGTTTTCGGGTGCGGATACGTAACCTCTGTGGTTGACCGATTTTACTGCGTAATCAACTGCTTTTACAGTTTCGGAAGTATTCGTTTTATAATACTTTTGTCCGTTTACCTCAAACATAGAATTAAGAGCATCTATTTCAGACTTCGTCATATCCGCGCCGTCAATTCTCTTTACCGTAAGAACGATATACGAGCCGTCTATTTGCGTATAGTATGGAGCTGCAGAGTTAGTCCAGCTGCTATTCCATCCCGTATCGAACATATATTCAACGGAGGCAGTATTCGAGCTCTCGACTACAGCCCAGTTATAAACAGCGGAATCTCCTACGAATTTGACCTCTGTTCCTTTTTGCATCTTTATGGAATACGCAATTCTCTGCCTCGTCTTGACGTTAGGCATAGGAACGCTTCCGAAGAGTCCTATCTGTCTGTCATGCTCTTCCTTTGTAAGCTGACCTCTGCTTGCTTCTACGGTTGCCTTTTCTCCGGTAACCTCGAGCATAGTCACAAGCATTTCTATTTCATCACGGGTAAACGCTCCTCCGCTCTGATGCGTGAAGCATACTACGGGATAAAGACCGTCATGCGCTGCGGCAGTGGTATGCACGTGATCTGCATCCCAACCAAGGTCGTAAATCGGGTATTTTTGGGTATCCTTATACTCCGGGTTAGTCGTATAATTCATAGCAATTTTATATTTTGTACGATACTCTTCCTTAAGCTTGAAGGTCGTACCTGCCTTTATCGGGAAGGAGAATCTCACGCATCCTCTCGAGCCGTAAGTACTGCCGTCTACGTTGAAGTTAGACGGATTTCCAAACGTAGAAATCTGCGAAAGCACATCAGCCTCGGTAATTGCATTTTCTCTTGCGCTTATAACAACGTTATATTCGCCCACAGTGTAACCCGACGATGCAAGAGCTGCATCCGTAAGAACCTCGGAATCAATAAAACTACCCGACTTATCGTATTTATCTATCTGCCAAATAACGGTATATTCCGGATTTGTAATATTATGCGAAAAGCCGTTTATTGTGCTTCCCTTTTTATATATAGCACCCTTTTCAGCTCCCGAAGCATTTGCGTTATATACGTAGGAATAATTTGCAATCTTGTCTGCCTCCGTTTTGTTGGTAAGCACCTTTTCCGCAAGGCAGGCATACTCGATAAGACCCTCGTACATAGCCTCCTGCTCCGCGCTGACCTTTCCCTTTTCCTTGGAAACGGTAAGGCGCTCGTAAAGATATTCGAGAACGCTGTATTTAAGCATATCGCTCTCCGCCACTGTTTCGGCGCCATTTAATATAATAGCTTTTGCATAGACCTCGGTATCTATTTTATGAGCAGGAACGCCGTTTGCGGATGTGAAAACGTAACAGCTCTCACCGTTCACCGCCTGAGTTTCATAATTTGTTATTGTTTCAAGCTCACCGCCGTTTTTATCGTAGAGCTTTAACGCGACACTATCCCCCGAGGTGATGTTTTCTGCCTTCACGGCATACATCAGCTTTAAAGTATCGCCGTAATATACGTTGTTAGAAACGATCTCAACCGTTTTAGCGCTTGTTTGCGCACTTGCGCTTACATTAAATACGACCGCAATCGAAAACAGAAGCGAAAACGTGAGCAACATGGAAATTGCTTTTTTGAAGGTAGTCTTTTTCATTTTTGTATCCTTTCATATTTGAGTAGTATTGTATTAAGCCTCGCGTCAGGTCCAACCGTCGCTATCATAACCGCCCGAAAACGGATCGTCGGGATTGCTATCGGGATTGCCAATGCCTCCGCCGGATGTGGTTATTACGTCACCGAGAACAAGCTTAATCACTTCAACTTCAGCAGGAACGTACTCTTTTTTCATATCCTTTCTCCTTTTTTGTCTTATGTTATTGACTAAAAGACCTTTCTTTGTTACAATTGTACTATACACGCCGATAAAAAAGAATGCTATTAATTCAACTTTTTAGTTTGAAAGATACGAAAAATGGGAATTTTATGGAGAAATATGAAGAATACAGTTCGATAAGAAAAGAAGATATATCGGATTTCAGAGGCCTTAAAAAGGAGCGCTTTTTTACACCAAGAATCAGCTCGGATATTCATCCGCTTGAGGTAAGTAAGGTTGGTATAACCAATCCCGATCCCGATTACTATATTAAACGCTCGCAGTCAAGATGCTTTGTATTGGAATACGTGGTTTCGGGGCGCGGCCATCTTAAAGTAAACGGTGAAAAATACGTCCTTGGAGCAAACGACGTTTATCTTATACATCCCGGTGACAAATGTGAATACTATTCAGATAAAAAGCATCCTTACCAAAAGTATTGGATAAACTTCAGAAGCTATTTTTTCGCAGATTTTTTGAAAACGTACAAGCTCGGGCAACAGAGAGTTTTTCGTAATATAGATATCTCTGAGGACTTCAAAAGATTGTTTGCGCTTGAACAAATTGCAGACAGCGATGACTTATGCCTTTACGCCAGCGCTATTCTTTATGAAATCGCGTTTAAGCTTGGAATACACGTTAAAGAAAAAAACACGGTTTCTTCAATTGCGGCGCGCGTAAAAAGCGAGCTTGAGCATTCGATAGACGTTCCCGTTGCGCTGGAGTCTCTCGAAAAAAAGTTCTACAGAACAAAATCGGATATTATAAAGCAATTCAAAAAAGCCTACGGAACAACTCCGCACGCATACCTTCTGAGCTTAAGAGTTCAGGCGGCAAAGAATTTACTTGCCAATACGAAAAAAACGACCAAGGAAATAGCTGAATATTTGTGCTATTCCTCGGAATATCATTTTTCGAATATGTTCAAATCTAAGGTTGGCGTTTCTCCGAAAGAATACAGGAAAAACAATTCACAGATATAGGATTACAGCTCAAAGCGCCTAAATCATCGTAACTTTATACTTCAATCTACTCAACAATACGATTACGGAGATTAAAAAATGAACAAAAAGCTATTAGCGATATTTTTCGCAATACTTGCCGCGGGACTTTACGCAATAAATATTCCCCTCTCCAAGCTTTTGCTTGGGCATATCGAGCCAACTATGATGGCGTCGTATTTATATCTCGGCGCAGGAGTCGGAATCGGAGCGGTTTTTCTTTTCACGAGAAGAAAAGCTACCGAAGAATACGATAAGATAGGAAAAAAGGATATCCCCTACGTTCTGGGGATGATCGCGCTTGACGTTGCCGCGCCCATCCTGCTTATGTTCGGCTTGCTTGACAGCGCATCGTCAAACGCCTCTCTTTTAAACAACTTTGAAATAGTTTGCACCTCGCTTATTGCCCTCTTATTTTTTAAAGAGGTAATATCCAAAAGAATGTGGATTGCCATCGGCTTGATCACCTTATCAAGCTTTTTCCTCTCGTTTGATGACGTCGGAGCATTCAGATTCTCCTGGGGCGCGATACTCGTTTTATCCGCCACGCTATGCTGGGGACTTGAAAACAACTGCACGAAAAATCTTTCAAACAAGAATACCTATCACGTGGTCTTCCTTAAGGGTATCTTCTCGGGACTCGGCTCTCTTTTCGTAGCCCTCGTGCTCGGAGAGCGTTTTGCAAAAATCGGATACTTTGCTCTGGCATTACTGCTCGGATTTGTGGCGTACGGACTCAGTATATTTTTCTATATCAGGGCGCAAGGCATTATCGGAGCGGCAAAAACGAGCGCATACTATGCGATAGCTCCCTTCATAGGAACTCTCCTCTCGTTTGCTATCTTCAAGGAAACGCCAACGTGGACGTATCTTGTCGGACTCCTTATAATGATACTCGGCACTGTGATAGTTGTAATTGACACGCTGGCGAAAAAGCACACCCACACTCACACGCATACAATTACCCATACGCACGACGGCACAACTCACTCTCATAAGATTGAGCATGAGCACGAGCACAGCCATTATTTATCCGATAAGAAGCATCGGCACAGCCATGCTTGACTATAATGGTTATAACGACAATCGAAAGTCGAAATTTCCCAAATTTCGACCGCAAATGCAAGATTTGCGAACAAATTTCGTGAGGGAAATTTGTCGATTTCTGTTGCAATGATATCATTTTTTCAGAAGCAATTTGTAAAAAAATTACTATTTTATATTGACTTAAAATTATATTTATGGTAAAATTTATCAAAGGATTATTTTAAAATAACATGGAGGAAAAATGTTATGAAAAAGAAATTTTTATCATTACTATTGCTAATCTGCATAACTGCAACGGCAGTCTTCGGACTTGCGGGATGCAATAACGGCGATGACGATATTACGCCGTCACCCGAAAAATTATCCGCTCCCGTTATAGTTCTGACGGACGATACCGCAACGTGGGATGCTGACCCGAATGCTGATAAATTCGAAATCAGCAAGAACGGCAAATTATCCTTCGCTGAAAACACTTACGTTTCAGAAAAGCTCACCGACGGTGATACGCTGAAGGTCAGAGCGGTAGGCGACGGAACAAAGTATGAAACAAGTGATTGGAGTAATACCGTTACTTATACCGCCCCCAACACGCACGAGTGCGACTTTTCGGGCGAGTGGAAGTCCGATGCGACTCATCACTGGCACGAGTGCTCCTGCGGCTTGACCGATACCAAGGTCGCGCATAGCGGCGGCACCGCTACGGAAACCGAACAGGCTCGATGCTCTGTTTGTAACGCTCCCTACGGCGAGCTTCTTACTCCCCCCGCTCACGAGTGCGATTTTACGGGTGAGTGGAAGTCCGACGCGACTCATCACTGGCACGAATGCTCCTGCGGCTTGACCGATACCAAGGTCGCGCATAGCGGCGGCACCGCTACGGAAACCGAACAGGCTCGATGCTCTGTTTGTAACGCTCCCTACGGCGAGCTTCTTACTCCCCCCGC
>JAFQPR010000001.1 GCA_017411605.1 Clostridia bacterium
GCTTAATTCCTTAATAATTGGAAGTAATTCACTTACTTTTTGGTATTTTCTTGCCATAACAAAAACCTCCTATGGTAGCAACTTTATTCTACCATAGGAGGCTCTTTTTTTCAATTGTCCGTTTTTTACGGACTTGTGCACCGATTTGTTATCTCTTTCTGTTTGTATATGAATTTGGGCTTATCAATATTTGTGTTTGAGCGGACAGGTGCGATGCTTGCACTCTGCCCAAAGTGCAAATTCTCCGATAAGAACCTCACAAGTAGCGTCATGCCGCGTTTGTGATATCACAAAATGCGCCGCGGCTTTCTGACTTTATTTTACAGCCCTTGCCGCGATTTTTTCTATAAGCATAGATAAAAGGAGTATAATATACGCAGCGAGCGAGAATGCTGCAACGTAAATGAACAGACACCACGGGAACGGAACGACCGCCTGAACCTGCGAGTAGACAGGCAGCGAAGGCTCGCAATACGGACTTATGAAGAACATATTGAAGGTCTCGCTCTCAAGAAGACCGCTTTGATAAGCAATCTCGTTCATTATAACCGCCATAATTACCATCACGGCAAAGACGGGTATCGCTTTAAGTATTGTTTTGTGCTCCCGCTTTACGTATCCTGTGTAAAGCAGATAAACAGCAATCGAAATCATCGAGCCGTGGCATATCATCGTCTGAATATTGATACCAATGGTTCCGATGAATACATCCGCCGGATAAAACATAACACACGCCCCCGCGAAAAAGGCAAACGTTGCAAGATATGCACAAAGGGCATCGTGTACCCTGCCCTTTCTCAATATGCCGGCGATAAGTCCGACAAACATCGGAGTGGAGCAGAACTGGAATGGAAATGCATACCATTGATAGTCAAAGACGAGCTTGTCTTCCTCGTATGAAAAGCTATAGTTAAACTGCTTGTAAACCTCAAGTAAAATTACAAGAATCGACACGGAAAGCAGTATTGTGTTTACCGTCTTTTTCTCCGCCTTACCAAAAAATACGCACAGAATTATTCCTGCAATAATAGATAATGCAAAAAACATAAGATGAAACCAACCGTACATTCCGGGAGTTTCCATTTGCAAATCAAGTATATTAATTAATTCTTTCATATTACCGAATATCTTTAAAATGATAGTATTTTTAATGAGTACTAATATAGTATTTTGCGTGTATCGTACAGACCAGTAATATTCTAACACATTTTATAACTTAATTCAACCTTAATTTGCGTTTTTAATAAAATATAATATTTGCCTCAAAATGTCAAATTGCTAACCTTAAATAAAAGGAAAATTCCTCTTTTCTGATGGGATATCACTTATCGAAATAAATCCTCGGATTTTTAGACTGTTGCTGTCGCACCCACATATGCTGACGTACGCATATTTGCTTTGTAAAAATGTTATAACATATCGGATTGTTAAACGCCGATATAGGCTTGAGCTGAGCGAAAGCCTATCGGGAATGATACCGACAAAAAGCAAGAATAAACGGTACGTACTCTTAAGGACAGTTTTTTGAAATTAATATAGAATATGTTACCTACCGACAGGAGGACAGAGGATGTTTTACATTTTCTGTCCTCTTTGACTACTTAGCGTGAGGTACAAAAAGCCTCCCTTTACACAAGCGAGCCTTGGTTACTGCTAACTCGTTTGCTTTCAAACAGACGGAAAGTTGGTTGTAGTCTTTAGTTAAGGCATACGAAGCACTGCATTTGCAGACACAAATGCAAATTTAGTGAAGTTTTCGCTTACGCGAAAGTGAAGTTGCCTCGCGGTATTGACAAATATACAAAAAAAGAGTAAAATATTTTTAAAAGAAAATATAAAGTGAAGGACGAATGATATGGACTTTATTTACGATTTTGTAGTTTGCATAGAAGCAACGAAGGATTTTAAGCCGACGGCTTGCCGTGTGGCTTCTGCGCTGAAGCGCTTTTTTGAAGAATTACGGGACGAGGCTGAAGCGAGCGGAAAGACTCCAAAGCTTACCCGTGTGAAGTTTATCTTCTTCGATGACGTTGCCTGGTGTAAGCGTCCATTTACCGAGTCGCCCTTCTTCGATCTTGACGACGTATTCACAACAGATACAATCGATGCATCTATAAAATCGGTAGAATACGAGGACGGGCACGGCTATTGCAACGCGGGCGAGGCGCTTGCTCTTGCTTTAAAATCGCCATTTCACGTTAACGGATATGTCAGACGCACGATACTCTTATTCTCGGGCAGTGAGGTGCGCCCCATTGGCGGAAATCAGACCCTCATTCAAACTTATCCTGCGGATATGCCGAAGGACGAAGCGGAGCTTTACCGCTGGTGCGACGGAGATATCCCCTTTCATGGCAGCACAGGCAAACCGAAGCTCATCTTCTGCTTCTGCCCCGAAACGAGACTCCCCGCGCCCGATATCCTCTCCGCGACGGGCTCGTTCTCCTTCGGCACCGCCGATGACTTTGCCGACTACAACCCCTCGGAAATTTCCACGATTATAAAATATATCGTGCATAACGATTTTTGAGTGTGAAGTTCTTTGATGTTGCAGTGCAATGTTTTAAGCAAATTGATTCGCTAAAAGCATAGTTGAATTTTAATTATGACAACTGCTACTCAATATTTCTACAGCGAAAGCGAGCCCACCGAAGACGGCAACTTCTGGCACTACGACGCGGACGGAAACGTCGCGGTTTGGTGAGGAGAAATATTGACCCTAAATACATATAAAATCTAAAAAAACATTTTTATGTTTGAGAGGTTAGCTCGAGTGGCTAACCTCTGTGTTTTTTTTAAAAGCGTTTAAAACTAAATAATGCTTTATTGATTGACTAAGAATGAAACCTTTAGCTTAGTGAACGGTTTTGCAAAATACATCAAAATATTTCAGTAGTACTGAACGAAAATACAAACTAATGCAAAATCTTTCAGTAGTACTGAAATAAAATCTTGACAAAAGGCAAATCGTGGAGTATAATATAGCTGAGGTGATAAAAATGATCTTAAGAGAACATTATATTGAACAGGTTCGTCCTTTTTATGAGTCCGATTTAATAAAGATCATCACGGGTATCCGCAGATGCGGTAAATCGGTAATTATGGAACAGATCATAAATGAAATAAGCTTAACGACGGATAATATCATTTATCTTAATTTTGAGGATAAAAAGGTATCCTCGAACATAACCGATTCCGTGCAGCTTATTTCCTACGTCGAAGATCATAAAAAGGATGGCAAATGCTATTTATTCTTTGATGAGATTCAAACGCTGGACGGATGGCAGGATGCTTGCAAAACGTTAAGACTTTATGATTATTCACTGTTTATTACGGGCTCAAATTCAAAGCTCCTTTCCGGAGAGTTTACTAAGGAACTTGCCGGCAGGTACGTTGCCTTTCGTGTAAGACCTTTTGTTTATAAAGAGATTGCTGAGTATTGCAAGGAGCTCGGAAGAGAGGCATCCGTTACCGATTATCTTGTGTGGGGCGGATTTCCAAAGCGTTTTGAGTTTGATTCTTTCGAGGCGCAAAGCAGATATTTAAACGACCTTGACGATACGATCGTTATAAATGACCTGATAAGACGGTATAAGATACGTAAGGAAAGCTTGTTCCGAAGCTTGGTTAATTTTATATTGCGAAATAACAGTCGTATATTCTCAGCCAGCTCAATACGGGACTATATCAAGGGAGAGCACGCAGAATGCTCGGTTAATACGATAATGAAATATATCGGATATCTGGAAGAAGCTTATATCATAGAGTCGGTCAAGCAGTATTCAACCAAAACGAAAAAAGAACTTTCATATTATTCGAAGATATATAACGCTGATGTGTGCTTTAATTCGATTCGTTGTATGACCAGCCGCTTTGACATTACGCATAACCTTGAAAATATAGTTTACAATGAACTGATTTATATGGGATACCGCGTATACGTGTATAATAATAACGGTAAGGAAATAGACTTCCTGGCAACGATGGGGGCGAAGCAATACTTCGTGCAGGTGGCATATAGCGTAGCAGAGGAAAAAGCATATCAGAGAGAGTTTAAAGCCTTTAATAATATAGACAATCTATCGCAAAAGATCATTATAACAAATGATGATATAGATTATTCAACCAGCGTTATAAAGCATATCAAATTGAAAGACTTTTTGATGATGGATAGTTTATGAAAAAAATAAAAAAAGAGCTTTGTTTAACCTATAAGAAATATAGGATAGCAAGGCTCTCTTTTTTTGCATTTTGCAAATAATTATTGTCAAAATCTGGCGAAACCGATAGATTTTTCGTTGAAAAGTATCGGAACGTAGACTCTTTTTTGCGTTTTTTTGTGGCTGGTTTTACAGATTCTTCCTGTACTCACTCGGGGTCCCGCCGGTTATCTTTTTAAAGGCGCGGTCGAAGGAGCGCTCACTGCCGAAGCCGCATTCCATAGCAATTTCTAGTATCGTCGCGCGGCTCTCGCGCAGAAGGCGCTTTGCGCGCTCGACGCGTAAGCAGGCGAGCAGAGTGGGGAAGTTCATACCGAAGAGCGCCGTTATCTTGTGCGAGAGGTAGTTTTCGGCGTAGCCGAGCGCCTTTGCCATATCCGAGAGGGATATCGGGCTCGATGAGTGCTCGGTGAGATAGCTGATTATCATATCGCTGCGCTCGAGACTGCGCTCGGCGGGAGAGAGCAGAATCTGTCTTTCAAAATCGGCTACCATAGCGTATAGCGCGGACTTGACCGCAAAGGGGCTCGGGGTAAAGCTTTTGTCTTTTGCATAAGCCGGGATAAGCGCGCTCTGCCAGAGCGCAAAGTGCGCCTCAGATGCGTCAAACGCAGCACGCTCCCCGACTTTGCCCGCGCATTTTGCAAAGAAATCGGGTAGGAGCGACTCGGAGAATACCGCGCAGAAGGTCGTCGAGTGAGTCCTCGTCTTGTACGCGTGCGGGCGGAAGGGGAAGATGAATATGAACTGACCGCTACGCGCTACCTCGGTCTTATCTCCCACGGTTACCTCTATCTCACCGTCAAGCACGAGCATTACCTCGGCAAACTGATGCAGATGCAGCTCGTAATCGTACGACCGCTCGTGCAGTCTTGCGCGGAAATGGTCGGCGCTGCCGAAATTGTCCGTCTGTATTCTCATATACCCTCCTGAAAAAGACAGATTTTGTCTACTTATTATACAATATGTGACGGGCATTGTCAAGCAAAATGAGTTATACTAGAGAAAAAGCAAAATAAAATTATAAAAAATCTATATCTAAATTTAAAGCTAAAGGAGATTGCTATGGCACGTACGGAACGTTGGTCAAAGGAAAAGGCTTGGGAGTGGTATAACTCGAGGCCGTGGATCAGAGGCTGCAACTATATGGGCAGCGACTGCGCAAACAGAATAGATCAGTGGCAGGAATACGGCTTTGAGGAGAAGCTTAAGACTGCCGATAAAGAGTTTGCCTTAATGGAGAAGATAGGCTATAACTCTATCAGAATAATTATCGAGTACGAGGTATGGGACAGACAGCACGACGGCTTTATGGAGAGGCTCGACCGCTATCTTGCGACGGCGTGGAGCCACGGTATTTCATCAATGATAGTTCTCTCGAACGAGTGCTCGGTAAGAACGCCCGAGTTCCGTCCCGCCGTTTTCGGCGAGCAGTTCTGGGAGTGGGGCTTCCACGGCGGCAGAGAGTATAAGACCTGGTATCAGCACGGCGCTGACAACAGATATAATCTGCTCGACGATCCCGAGGTCGCGCCGCGTTATTACGAGATGGTGCGCGAGTTGATTACCAAGTATAAGGATGACGAGCGCGTTATCGTATGGAACCTTATGAACGAGCCGGGTAACGGCAGAGCGTCGAAGAGTCTGCCTCACCTCAAGAAATTCTTCGAGATAGGACGCGAGATAGACCCCATTCAGCCGCTCACGGCTGACGTATGGCGCGGAATGAAAAACTGCCGCGCTACAACCGAGATCGAGCAGTATTCACTCGAGGAGTCGGATATCATATCCTTCCATAGCTACACGAGCTACGACGATAATATCAGACTCATCCACCAGCTCAAGAAGCTTGACAGACCCGCGATAAACACCGAGTGGCTCCACCGCTTCTATCAGAAGCTCGAGGAGATATTCCCGCTCTACTTCCTTGAGAAGATCGGATGCTATCAGTGGGGACTCGTCCAGGGTAAGTATCAGACCTACGAGTATTCGCAGGCAACCTGGCAGAAGTACGAGCGCGACGGCTACGATGCGGTCAAGCATATTGACTTCACCAAGTGGTGCCACGACCTCTACCGCTTCGGCGGCAGATTCCCCTACGACCCGAAGGAGATCGAGGTCATTAAGAAGTATACCAAAATGGCGGATAAGGACTTCCGCGATGAGCAGAGCGATAGCGGCGCGATAGTAACCGACGACTCGCTTTAATGCAACACTTCGTGTTGATGATATGCAGCCCGAAAGGACTGATGAGATACACGGCAAAGCCGTGATGGTATACCCGATTGAGAATCGGAATGATATACAGCCCAAAAGGGCTGATGAAACACGCGGCGCAGTGAAGTTGCTGATGCAGTGAAGTTTTGCTCGTTTACTCGCAAAGTAGGTGTCATCCTGAGCGAAGCGCAGCGGAGTCGAACCCGTAGGGCGATGCAGAGCATCGGGATCTCACCATTTGCTGTATTGTCTTTTTTAGCATATCAAAACCGAAATATTGTTTATTCAATTTAACATTTTCTGAAGTTGACAAATATAGGGAATTGTGCTATAATTATTTTAAATAAAGCACTTTTGATATTTGCGAGGTAAGATAAATGAAAAAGCTTTTATTCTTATTAGTAGTATTGACCCTTTCGGCAGTGCTTGTATCCTGCGACGAGGCTGTTTTTGACAGGCAAGGGCTGGAGTTTTACAAGACGGACAATAATGAGTACGTAGTTGAAGCCGGTGACGCAAAGTATCTGAGCGAGATAGTTATCCCGGAGACTTATCTTGGCAGACCCGTTGTTGAAATCGGCGTGAATGGCTTTAAGAATTGCAAAAATCTTAAGAGCATAACTATCTCGAAAAATATTAAAAAGATTGGCAGCAGTGCGTTCCGTGGTTGCTCATCGCTCAAAGAAGTCAATTTGAATGCAATCGAGATGGATGAGTGCAATATTTTAGGAAATTCCGAATATATCAAAGTTACCGTCAATATAGGCGCAGAAGTCAGGCGCATTCCGAACTATTTTTTCTTTAACGCTCCGATTGCGGAAGTGAACTTCGAGGCAGGAAGTGTTTGCGAGAGTATAGGAAGTTATGCGTTCGCAAGATGCGTAATGCTTAAGAACGTAGTTTTGCCGGATAGCATCACCGATATGGGTGATTTTGCGTTCGAGGGTTGCACGGCTCTTAAAAGCATAACTCTGCCGGATAGCATAACCGCCATTGGTGCTTCTGCGTTCGAGGTTTGCACAGCTCTTGAAAGCATAATTTTGCCGGATAGTATAACCGATATTGGTGATTTTGCATTCAAGAGGTGCACGGCTCTTAAAAGCATAACTATGCCTAAAAGCTTAATTACTCTTGGGAAGTCTGCGTTCGAGCGTTGCACAGCTCTTGAAAGCATAACTATGCCGGATAGCTTAATCATTATTGGAGATTCTGCGTTCAAGGGTTGCACAGCTCTTACAAGCATAGCTCTGTCGGATAGCATCACCGATATTGGTGATTTTGCGTTCGAGGGTTGCACGGAGCTTACAAGCGTAATTCTGCCGAAAAACTTAATCACTCTCGGAAATTCTGCGTTTGAGAATTGCGCACTGCTTACAGATGTGACTATATTTGATGATTTAGTTGAGATTGGAGATGGTGCATTCTATATGTGCTACAGCCTCAATACGATAAAATACTACGGCACGAAAGAGCTGTGGGACACTATAAAAATGGGGAACCGTTGGAATTTAGGCACCGCCGTATATAATATTACTTACTTATAAGTGAAAATCACCGGGGCTGTCGCATTTAGGCATAACCGAATAAAAACAGGGGTATTGTGAAATAAACACAGTACCCCTTTAATAGTAAGCACAAATTTGAGGAAATCAAGGTCGAAAACCTATGGTTTTCCTCGTTTTTATTAATGTTTTTTATCGTTACCCTATAAATTGATAAGAACTATCGCCAAAGCTCCGAGCGACAGTATTACCGCGTCGCGTCGCGTTACCTTTTCGCGGTAGAGGACGATACCGAGCGCGAGGGAGAAGAGTATCGAGCCGACGTTCAGAAGCGGGAAGAACACCGCCGAGGGGAGTCTGCCCGCGAGGGTGGTGTTCAGAATATTGCATAGCGCAAAGCAAATGCCGATGAGTGCGGCAAATAATCCTTTTCTTGGAATAAGTGCGGTGTCGCTCTTCTTTGCCGCGAGGTATGCCGCAAGCGAGATGAGCGCGGAGATAGAAAAGGCAAGGAAGAGAAATACGTCCCTTTCCGCCGCCGCGGCAGAGCTTTGCTGCACCTTCTGCACGATGCCGAGCCCACCCGATGCGAGCATTGCTGCAATTAAGGGCGCGATATAGGTACCGTTATCTTTGTTTTCTACCATTTTTCGGGGTTTTAAGCCCGAAATTATAACGGTGGGCAAAACTGCCGCGATACCTAGCGCGTTGACAACTCCGAGGGGTTCATCAAAGAAAAGCACGCCCGAAAGTGTCGGTAAAACGAAGCCGAGTGAGTAAACGGTTGCCGAGATGCCGACCTTGCCGCGGGAGAGCGCCAAAGTGTAAAACCACTGCGCGACGATAAGCAGAACGGAGTATATAAAGGCGAGGAGCAGAGTTGTTCCCGAGGGGGAAAGAAGACTGCTCATTGCCAAGGGCAGAAGGATAATACTGCCCGCGCCGAATATCAGCGCCTGGCATAAAAAGAAGCCTCGCGTACCAAAGGGGGCGTCCGAGATGTTCTTCGAGAGCAGGTTTCTACCCGAGGAGAGCAGTATGCTTGATAGGAGGAGAAGGAGAGATAGCGCATCCATTGCCTAAAACTCTCCCTTAATGATTCTTTCAAGCTCGGGGGAGAGGATGCGCCTCGTATCGTCATCGACGAGGCTGAAGCGGTTACCGTCGTTCGGCGTGCTGAGGTAGTTCCATACGCAGTAAGGGATATCCCACTCCTTGAGTATCGTTATCATATCGCGCATCCAATTCTCGCGTGATTTTATATCCGCGTGGCGGATAGTGCCGAACTCGCCGCACCAGAGCAGCTTATCGGGGTGTCTTTTTTTGAAATTATACGCCTCGCGGCAATAGTCGCGAAGGAAGTCTATATCCATACGGGTAACGCCCGGGTAGGCATCAATTATGCCGTGCACGACTCGGTGAAAGTCGCGGTAACGCTCAACGTCATCCGAGGGCCACTCCATTTTTCTGTTATAGTAGAGCGGCGCAGCCTGGAGCACGCCTCTTTGGTGCGTGAACTCGTCGGGCGCGTAGCAATGGAAGGTATAGATTATATTCTCATCGTCAAATACCTCGAGGTCGCATAGCCCCATAGGTCTGTTCCACTCTATCGTGCCGACGATAAGGGGACGCTCGGTGTTTCTCTCGCGAATGGCGGCAACGGCTCGCCTTGCAAGCGCGTTCCATTCCTCTGCCGTGGAGTTTACTACCTCGTTGAGCAGCTCAAAAATGATATCGTCTCTGCCCGAAAAGACCTCGTCTAGCTTCAGCCATACGGCAATAAATCTGTCCTGCAGGTCAGGGGAGTGCATAAGTCCGCGCTCCTCGAGTATGTCGCAGTAGTTGCCTAGCGCCTTGTGCATATTGAGGATAACGGTGAGCCCGAACTCGTCGCACCAGCCGACGAAGTCCTTCAGTATCTCTATTATCCTCTCGCGGTATACGTAGGGCGACTGTTCTATTACTATCTGATCGAAGCCGAGTCTTATATGGTCCATACCGAGAGATGCGATATACTCAACGTCGGAGCGCGAAATATAAGTTTCAAAATGCTCGAGGTCTCCGATAGTTATATCAAGTCTGCGCTCCTTCGGCAGCACGTTAAATCTCTTATAATTCGTGAGCCATCCGCCAATGCCCATACCTCTTTTCAGCGTTTCAAATTTTTTCATAATCAAGTCCTTTTTTTGGGGCGTGCCAACGCCTTTTTTTAAATAGAAAAATGCGCGCTTCTTTTTTTAAAAAAGCTCGATTTTCCTTTTGTGGGATACCTGTATTAAAGCTTATATTTTAACATATCCGTTATTATTCTATCACAAAATTTTGCTAACGGGTATGAATTTTCGGGAAAAGACTTGCACAAAAGATAGATTTATGCTAAAATGCAAGAAAAGGAGATTTAAAATGAAATATTCGATAAGTCAGACTGATGAGGGCGTAATAAAATACCCTCAGCATAAGCATAGCACTTTTGAGATAATGCTCTATACCGAGGGGGAGGGCTATCTGCTTGCCGAGGGGGTGCGGTATCCGTTCACGGTGGGGACGGTCATAATAGTTCCGCCCTTAGTCGAGCACGGCTCGGTATCGAGCGCGGGATTTAAAAATATATCCATCGGCGGCGATTTTTCGGGCATGCTCTCGCTTGATAAGGTGACCGCGCTTACGGATAATGGGGACAGTACCGCAATTGCGAAAATAATATATAAAAACAGATTTGCCGGCTCCGCATATCTTTCGAGCCTCGTAGAAGCTTACGTTTCCTCGATAATGCAAAACGTAAGCACGGATAACGCCGTAACGCTCGCGGCTCGTAAAATAGCTGATGAGATAGGTGAGAGATTTTGTGATTCGGAGCTGTCGCCGTGCGCGCTCCTATCCGAGTCGGGATACGCGGAAGACTATATCCGTGCGGAGTTTCGACGCATAACGGGCAAAACTCCCGTTGAATTTCTTACCGATCTGCGTATCCGTCGGGCAATGGCGCTCATCGAGATATACGGCGATGCTATTTCACTCTCCGAGATATCGGAAAGGTGCGGTTTTTCGGACTATGCTTATTTCTCGCGTCGCTTCAAGACGTACGTGGGAATATCCGCGCGTGAATATAAAAAAGGCGAAATATGCAAATAAAGATTAACATATTTCACCGTTTTTATTATTAAACCGTTACCGTTTCTTTTTCTTCGGTACTTTCTTCCTTTGATGCTGCGCCGTATTTATTTGCAAAATAGTTATAGATAAATACGAACGCGGTTATATAGATGATAAAGAGAAGCACGACTAAAATAGGATAGATGACTGCGTTTCCGCCGACGAGATTATAAAGAAGGTCGTACGGCGTTCCGTCACCGCGCATAAGGAACATATAGTTATAGTCGAGGGTGAGGTTTGCCACCATTGCCATCACGCAGAAGGAGAGGAGTATCGCGAAGAGGATAGGAACGTTCTTTTTCTTCATACTTGCCATACCCGATATCACGATGTAGAGTGACGCGAAGCCCGAGATAGAGTGCGTGATTCCCGACACCACGTTGTCCATAGAAAGAACGGGGTAGGCTGCGTAGTTCTGACCTGCGG
This sequence comes from Clostridia bacterium, assembly GCA_017411605.1. Taxonomy (GTDB): domain Bacteria; phylum Bacillota; class Clostridia; order Oscillospirales; family CAG-272; genus UBA1740. The sequence continues at coordinate 11,519 of JAFQPR010000001.1, forward strand.
CGTAAGTTCCGAGCACCGCGCCGAGGATTCCGAAGATAAATACGAAGTCGAGAGCCGACTCCTTTACTCTGCCCTTGGCGAATGCAGCAAGGGGAATGGTTATAAGCTGAATACTGCAGAGGAATAGGGGGAGAAGTCCGCGCCACGCGCTTGCGGGATCGTCCGTTCTCGTCATAATAACTATTATTTTGAGTATCTCAAACGCGTCAATTAGAATTGCGGAAATTATAAGAACACGGTTCTTATCCTTGTCACCCGAATGCCTGTATCTCTTGCCTAGCGTTACGGCAAGTGCGACCATTATTATCATAAGCGAAGTTACAAAAACGAGATGCTGCCAGGACATATAGCCCTCCGGCTCACGCGAATAACCGCCGTATCCGAAGAATTCCTTCATAAATACCTCTTTCAAATATTTTATTATACGGATACATAGTACACTATAGCCCAATTTTTGTAAATATTTGTCGAAGAGATTTAATAATAGTTAATAATTTTAAGTATTCTTATCAGAACTTATACTGCTTTCTCATCTCGCGTGGGGATATGCCGAAATGGCTGCGAAACTGCTTTCTGAAATAAGAGGGCGAGGAGAATCCGAGTCTTTCGGATAGCTCCTCGATGGGGATATCCGTGGATATGAGCTGCTCCTTGGCAGAGTCCATCAAAACGCCCGTGCGATAGGTGTTGATACTGACGTCGGAGTGACGCTTAAAGGCGAGGTAGAGAGCCGACTCGCTGACGGCGCACCGTCTGGCAAGCTCCGAGTTTGAGATGCGAGGCTCTGCGGTAAGCACCGATCTTGCCCGTCTGACGAGCTCGGAGGGCTGCCGTTTGTTGCCCTCGCGCATCCTCGGGAGCAAAAGACCTACGAGCGTGTAAAACTCACCGACCTTCTTTGCGCTCATCTGCTCCTCCGCCATTATCCTATGGAATAGCGCCTTTTCCTCCCCCGAGCATTCTATCCTCTGCATATCAAAGCTCTCGCCCGAGAAGACGGGCAAAAAGCCGAAGCCCAGAGAGATAAAGCGTATAGCGGGGCCTTCATACCAATAGGACGTGTATTTCTTACCGAGCGGTATATAAAAAACGTCCCCCGCAAAAATCTCCACGCTTACGTCGTCCGAAACGAGCCTTGCCGTACCCTCGAGCATAAGAGCGAGGTAGTGGCATCTCGTGCCGCTCATATTATCATTTTTTCTATGCCGTGCGAACTCGAACGTGCGAAAAATAAAGCTGTTGGAGAAAACTGTATCATTAATCATAAATAATCCTCAATTTATGTAGTATTTTACCCGATTTATTATAGGATATCACGTTTTTTTATGCTTGTCAATGTGGTAGAATAAAAATACGAAAGAAATGTCTGTATTGAATTTAAAAGTTATTCGGTTACCGCATAAAGCCTATCCGTTTCGGGTCGGTATCGTTATCCAATAATAAAGGAGAGAAAAATGAAAGCAAAGCAGATAGTATTCACAGAGATAAACCGCGCGGAGCTTCTCGAGGTTAATATTCCCGAGATAAAGCCCGGTACCGTCCTCGTTAAGACTGAGGTCAGCACGATAAGCTCGGGCACGGAGCGCGCGAATATAACGGGTGACCCAAACGTTAGCGCGACGGGTCCCTCGGGCGTAAAATTCCCGAGAGCCTCGGGCTATAATTCTGCGGGCGTGGTCGTTGCCGTCGGTGAGGGAGTTACTAGCGTTGCCCCGAAAGACAGAGTCGTAGTTTATTGGGGACTGCACAGAAGCTATAACCTCGTCGCGGAGGATAAGGTCGTTAAGATAGAGGACCCCGAGGTGTCATTCGAGACGGGAGCGCTCTCGTTTATCGCGAGCTTCCCGATGGCGGCAATAAGAAAGACAAGACTTGAGATGGGCGAGAGCGCCCTCGTTATGGGACTCGGCGTTCTCGGTATGATAGCGGTAAAGCTCCTTCGCGCCTCGGGCGCCGTACCGATAGTTGCGGTCGACCCCAACCCCGAGCGCAGAAAAACAGCGCTCGCCTCGGGCGCGGACTACGCTCTTGACCCCTTTGAGGACGGCTTTGCCGACAGGGTGAAATCCATAACGGGTGGCGGAGCTAACGTATGTATCGAGGTCACGGGTGTTGGCGCGGGCTTCAATCAGGCTCTCGACTGCATGGCGAAGTTCGGCAGAGTCGCGCTCCTCGGCTGCACGAGAAATTCCGATTTCACCGTTGACTACTATAAAAAGATACACGCGCCCGGTATTACGGTTATCGGAGCGCATACGATAGCGCGCCCCGAGCTTGAGTCGCACCCCGGTTGGTTTACGCATAGGGACGATATAAAAGCGGTTCTTAAGCTCTGCTCGGGTAAACGCCTCACCCTCACCGATATCGTCGGTGAAACGCACTCGCCCGAAGAGTGCCCCGAGATATATACGAGGCTCATATTCGATAAAAACTATCCGATAGCCGTTCAGTTTGATTGGCGGCGTCTTGACTCTTGAGGAGGAGGGGCTATGCGAAAAATAAGAATAGCGCAGATAGGTACGAGCAGGTACAGCCACGGTAACGAAATATTTAAGACGATAGCCGAAAACTCGGATATCTTCGAGCTCGTCGGATACCACCTGCCCGAGGGAGAGAGGGAAAAGTTCCCGGGTAATATGAAAAGATTTGAGGGTTATCCCGAGCTTACGCTTGAGGAAATACTCTCGGATAAGACTATCGAGGCGGTGACTGTTGAAACCGAGGAGATATACTTAACTAAGTACGCCACGATGGCGGCAGAGGCGGGCAAGCATATCCATATGGAAAAGCCGGGCGGAGTGTCGCTCCCCGATTTTGAAAACCTTATTGCTACGGTGAAGAAAAACGGCACGGTATTCCACACGGGTTATATGTATCGCTACAACCCCGTGATAAGCGATATAATAAAGCGAGTCAGGGAGGGCGAGATAGGCGACGTTATCAGCGTTGAGGCGCAGATGAGCGGCTGGCGCGGCGAGGAGCAGACCAGGTGGCTTGAGAGCTTCCCCGGCGGTATGATGTTCTATCTCGGCTGCCACCTTATCGACCTCGTGCTTCTCTTGCAGGGCGAGCCGAAGAGAATTATACCGTTCAATAAGTCGAGCGGAGTCTACGAAACAGACGCGAAGGATAATTCGTTCGCGCTCCTTGAGTACGAGCACGGTGTGTCCTTCGTCAAAACAACGCAGGCGGAGCGGGGCGGCTTTATGCGCCGTCAGCTCGTAGTAACGGGTACCCGTGGTAAGTTTGAGGTAAGACCTCTTGAGATAAGCATAAAGTATCCCTTGCAGTACACCGAGTACACGGAGTGCAAGAGTGACGATTGGAACGACGTCGGCGAGCATCACCGCTCCGAGGACCACGACAGATATAATACTATGCTTCGCTCCTTTGCGAAAATGGTGCGCGGAGAGTGCGAAAATCCGTATACCTACGATTACGAGCTGATGCTCTTCAGAGCTATCACTAAGTGCTGCGAATAGAGCGTATATGTTTGCTCACGCAAACGAGATATGCCGTCTGTGACGGCGTGATATGCCATCTGCGATGGCGCGATATGTTTGCTCACGCAAACGAGATATGCCGTCTGTGACGGCGCGATATGCCATCTGCGATGGCGCGATATATTTGCTTACGCAAATGAGATATGCCGCAAAAGACGGCGTGAAAATGAAAGGAAAGTTATTATGAAAGCAATACTTGTAAATGAAGATAAAAGTCTCAGATGGGATAACGTACCCGATCCCGTGTGCGGTTTTGACGATTGTCTTATTAAAATCGAGGCGGCGGCTCTCAACCGCGCCGACCTTATGCAAAGAGAGGGAGATTATCCGCCTCCCGCAGGCTGCCCCGAGTGGATGGGACTTGAGGTAGCGGGCGAAATTATCGCTATGGGCGACGGAGCTGTGGCAAAATCGAGCTACAAGATAGGGGACAAGGTCTGCGCCCTTCTCGGTGGCGGCGGTTATGCCGAATACGTTAACGTAAAATACGATATGTGTATGCCCGTGCCGAAAAATTGCACTATGATAGAGGCGGCGGCTATTCCCGAGGCGTTTGCCACGGCGTACCTCAATCTTTTCATTGAGGGAAAGATAAAGGAAGGTAATACTCTCCTTATGAATGCGGGCGCATCGGGACTTGCAAGCGTTATTATTCCTATGGCAAAGGCGTTCGGCATAAGAGTTATCACAACGGTATTAACCGACGAAATTGCAAACAAAATTAGTCATCTTGGCGCAGATAGGGTAGTAGTTACCACGAAAGAGGATATCTCCGAGGTGCTCAAAGCTGAGCTTGAAGCAGGTCATCCCGTTGACGTTGCAATCGACTGCCTCGGCGGTGAGATAATGGGTAAGTGTATCCATTACCTCTCCCACGGCGCTCGCTGGATAATGATCGCGGCTCTCGCGGGCACCAAGACCGAGATAGACCTTAAGAATATCTACGTAAGAAACGTCAGAATTATCGGAAGCACTCTCCGCTCAAGAACCCCCGAGGTCAAGGCAGAGATACTCGCGGGCATCGTTCGCGACGTTTACCCGAAGATCGAGGCGGGACTCGTCAAGCCAACGATCCACGCTGTGCTGCCGATAACCGAAGCGGAAGCGGCTCACGACATACTGTACGGTGGAAAGAACGTAGGTAAGGTCGTTCTCAAGGTTTGATAAAACGGATAAAACAGAAAGAGAGAAAATTTCGGTAAAGAAAAAGCACCGAATTTTTCTCTCTTTTCTGTTGGGAAAGTTGCGTCGCGTATGCACGCAGTGAAGTTGCTGGCGCGTATGCACGCAGTGAAGTTTGCCCCAAGGGGGCAAGTGAAGTTCATGGGGTGAGTGAAGTTGCTGACGCAGTGAAGTTTTGCTCGTTCTACTCGCAAAGTGAGGTTGAGAAGGTGTCATCCCTCACGCCCCGCAGGGCATATCGCTTGCGTAGCAAATATCGAGTTTTGAATATCTCGCCTTTGGCGAGGTATGCAAAACATATCGCAAATCCCGCGAGGGATTTATATCGCTGCGTGTTATCCGCTTGGGATAACACGCTATCGCAGCCCCCCGGGGCAAAGAGATTTAGTGCGGAAATCGTCGTTCGTGACCGAAGCCGTACAAAGGTACGGCGAGAGTTGAGCGAACGGCGGTAGAATAAAAAACTACAATAAATTGGAAGAAATTCGGAGAATTTCAACCTTAATTCTTTTAAATACGAACTCAATATCAAAAGAGGTACTGCAGCTAACACAGTACCTCTGGTGTTTTTTATTCGGTTACGCCTAAATATCAAAGCCCTACCTTTTCTTCCACTTTTGGGGCATTTTATACTTGTGTGTAAGACCAAGCGCGGCAACGCCCTTTTTAAATTTTTCAATCTTCTCTGGACAGTCCGCGCTCGCGGTATTGAGATACCACCAGCCTATGTCCTTAAAGTGGTATGCCTCCTCGCTCTCGACCTTGCATTCGAACGCATCGGGAATATGTATGCCCTCTGTGAGAAGAGCCTTTAGCTCATCGAGATGGCAGGTGTAGACCTCGCGCGGCGTGCAGCCGTACTTTTTGCATATCGAGCTTGCCATTCCGACGACCTCACCGAGCTCACCCAGAGTACGCATAACGCGCACCGATGAGAATGCGACGTGGCTCGTGCTGACGAGTCTGCCGCCGAGGAAGAGGTTATCGACGTCACGTGAGTAAAGGCAACGGTAGGGAACGGGATACGGCTCAACTATACCCCGATGGTATGCGAATGAGCGGAACGGCTCTTCAAACTCCGCCGCGTTCGTCGGCTCGGGGAAGTGCATATCTATGCTCCAGGTCAGGCAAGCCGTGCCGTCTTCGTGCATAACTCTGTTTTCAATGTCGTTCTGTGTCAGAATATAGTCGCCGCAAACGCGGTAGCCCTCGCGCTTTCCGCCAATCGAGGATACCCATTTCAGCTCGCGGCGGCGGAACTTTTCCTTGTCCTTAAAGTGATGCTTCTGATACGCCCAGTTTGCGTATATCGCGCGTAGACCGAAGTCTCGGATGTACTCCGCGTCCTTTACCGTATCGCGGTAGAAGCCCGACTCCTGTTCCCAATCTCCCGATACGCAGTCGAGGCAGGACTCATCTGTAAACTTAAGTCCGAAATCAACGTCGGGGAAGTCCGTATCGTATTCGCGCTCCTCGCTGTACCACCTGATAGAGTGCCCCATAACGAGCCTCTCGCGCTCGGGCGGAGCGAGAGATTCTCCAAACTCGGCTCTCGACTCTCTTCCATACATAACCTCGCAGCCGCAGCCTCTCGCGAGGATACCGTCACCGCTGCAGTCGGAGAAGAGGCTTCCGCGTATTCTTGTCTTTTTGCCCGAGAGCGCGTTCGTCATAATAACCGCGGTAATAGCGCCGCCCTCGCGCTCGACGTCCGTAACTACGCTGCTTGTGTAGAGCTTATGCTTAGCGGGTCTGCCCTCACGCACCGAAAATGCAAGCCGCTTGCGGTCATCCTCGAAGCACTCCTTTTCGTATACCGTAGGATAGCCGACGATGGGGGCTATCGACCGCACGACGTTGCCGAGCTTCGGGTATGGCGGAAGATTGATGATACCGCCCATCGAGACTCGCACCTCGGAGCTGTTGCAGCCGCCGAGCATCTCTCTGTCGTGTATAAGCGCGACCGAAACGCCGCTTCGCATAGCCGCGATAGCGGTGCATATGCCCGCGATACCGCCGCCAACGACGACGAGGTCGTAAACCGTGTCCACGTCCGAAATCTCCTTCCAGGATAGCTCGCGGCGGAGCGCTGCTACCTCGTCGCGCCCATTTCTCGGGGGAACGTCACTGTCGGTAATATATATAGCGTCGCATCTTGCGTTAAAGCCCGTCAGATCGTGAAGCGCGATAGTGTGACTTCCAGCCAAAAGGTCAAGCTCGCAGGCAAGCTGCCACGCCCACTCGGCGCCGTTTGTGCCGAGGGTAGTACCCGTGTCGGCGCCGTCTACTATTATCTTGAATTTTCCGAGCGGGTCGGGAAGACTCCATACCGCGCCCCAATCACGAGTCAGGGCGTATATACGATACCTTCCGCCAGTGGCAACACAAAAGCTGCCGCACGCATCGGGAACGGGTACTCCCATACCGTGCGCGCATAGATACGCCGAGCCTATCGTTTCAAAGGACGCGGTGTCAACCACCCAGCCGCCACGATGAGTCAGGCTCTCGGCTTCGATAAATAAGCTGCTCACAGGCAATACTCCTTAAAGCGGATTGATATCTTTGTCAATACCCCACACGGTAACGTCCTCAACGACAGCGCGCGCGGGAAGGTTAGCTATATAAAGCACGGTTTCGGCAATGTCCTCGGGGAGGAGCTTATCTGTAGTTTCCCCAATGCCGCACGCGCTCTGGAAGCCCGTGCTTGCGGAGGAGGGAACAACGCAGCTCACTCTGACACCGTAAGGCTGCATCTCGAGGTACATACCCTTAGAGAAGTTAAGCACGCCCGCCTTTGCCGCGGCGTATACCGACCATGTCGGCCAGCAGTGCCTTGCGCAGACCGAGGAGATGTTTATCATAGTGCCATAGCGGTTGTTTTTCATCATATCCGCAAAAGCGCGGCAACCGTATATCACGCTGTTAAGGTTGAGCTTTATCGTCGAATCTATCTCGTCGGGGGTGAACTCGCTGACCTCTTTGATAGCGATTCCGCCGCCCGCATTATTTACGAGAATGTCAAGTTTACCGTACATTTCGGTGACTTTTCTAACGATTTTCTCCCAATCCGCAGGGTTCGTTACGTCCATAGGGACAGCAAGCGCGCCGCCGACCTCGTCGCAGGCAGCCTTAAGCTTTTCCTCGCCTCTCGCGCTCATAATAACCGTGTCGCCCGCATCGGCAAACGCCTTCGCGATAGCCTTTCCGTAGCCGCTTGAAGCGCCCGTTACCAATACTATTCTGTTCATATATTTCTCCTATTCTATGGGGATTCTTATCTCCCATTTAAAATTATCGCTTTCCATATCCTTTGGATATACCTCAAGTGTCGGCATATCCGCTTTTCTTTTGAGATTTGCGCTCGGCAAAAGCTCATAGAGTATCGAGTTGTATTTTTTGTTTACCGCATCGTCGTCGGTTGTGCTCATAGTGACGGAAAGCCACCTGCACTCGGGAATATTTACCACGTCCCCACACTTTTCGCTATTCCCGCGCTCGCCTATCGTGCATTTTACCACGCTGCCGCAGTTCGAGTAGGAAACGTAAATTTCGTCACCCGCAACAGCCCCGTCGTGACCGCCATCGTAAAACGCGCTCCAAACGCCCTCGCAGCAGCAGGTATCCGTGTAGTCGGAGAGCGCACTGTATCCGCGAATGGAAAACGCGCCGTCGGCAATTATTCTGAACGAGTGCTCCTCGCCGCCCAAAACCGTTATCTCAAACTTAGGTCTTGAGAAGAGCTTTATTTCCGTTTTTCCCTCGCGGCACATAGAGGGAGATATCCCGTGCTGCTCGCTGAACGCCTTTGAAAACGCAGATACCGTGGAGTATCCGTATTTTTCGCTTATCTTTTGTATACTTACCTTACGGCAGTTCATAATCTCGCACGCCGCCAGCGTGAGTCTGCGCCTCCTCACGTAATCGGAGAGGGGACAGCCTACGATAAACGCGAATATTCTTCGGAACTCGTAAACCGAGAGAGCCATATCCGAGGCGAGAGCCTCATAATCCACGTCGGCGGTGATATCCTTCTCAATTTTATCAATAACCGCCTCGATTTTTTCTATTCCGTTATACATCACGCGCCTCCATTTCCGCCTTTTTTGGATTCTATAATCATTATTATAACATAATTTCGCGCGTTTGTCTTGTCTTTGCGTGCATTTTACGGAAAAAATTCTCAGGAAATAATTATTGATAATAATTATCTGGGGCTGTCTCATTAAGAATTCAAGTAGATCAAGGTAAAAACTGCAAAAACGCGGTCAGAATTATAGCTTTGGCGAATTCTTAATGAGAACAGAACCTCGGGGCGAACGAATTTAGAGCAGAAATTTTGTTCTTCGACCGAGAGGCAACAGCCGTAAGAGAGCCTAACAAATAAGGTTTTAAAAGATGAATTTCTCCATACTCATCACCAAAATTTTCTTAAATATCATATATTTCTCAAAAATTTCAGCTCGATTATGAAAAAATTCA
>JAFQPR010000097.1 GCA_017411605.1 Clostridia bacterium
CATTTTCTATCTCCGTTTTCTCCCTCTCGACGTACGTTTGTACGCCTTCGGGTCGAAGAACGAAGATTTTCGCTCCAAATTCACCTATCCCCTTAACGCGCGAAAGGCTAGCTCAAGTTTTTGAACTTGAGCTAGCCTCTTTTTATAGGTTACGCCTGAATGACGCAGCCGCAATTTATTAATTTGCTTGAGCTTTTGCTTCAACCCGTTTAGCTCGATTTTTCTCTTTTAAAATCTTATAGATTTCTTCAACCGCAAGCTTAACCTTTCCTACAACTTCTTTTCGCTCTTTAGGAAATGCAAAATAGAGAACTTTATCATCGCCCAAACCGATAACGTCATCTATTTGATACCAATATGGTGTAGCCTCGCAGGTGTACATTGATTTTGAGCTTTGGTGATAGTCTATCTTTCCATCGCATCCTGTGAGGTGGAAACCGTCTTCCATAGTGTGAGAAAGTTTACCGGAGCCAACCTTGTAGAGCGCCTTCGTATCAACCATCATCATAATATCGCAAGGAACTTCAAAGCCGTATTTACCGTCAAGAATCTCGCTTTGCACGCATTCGCGCTCCCACTTATACCAATCGGGAACGTGATCGAAGTAGGTTTCTCCTTCGGTTGACTTGAGGTAACCGAGCTCGGTAAGCTCCCATGTTTTTCCGCACGCGCCGCAAGATAGATGAATGCCTTTGCTCTTCATTTTTCCTTCATTTTTACAGTGAGGACATTTATAAAGAATTGAGTGGAGTCCGTCAGCGCGGAAGGGCTCATCTATAACTATGTTGTTCTCCTTTTGCCAGCGAAAGTCATCATATGAAAATTCGCGGTCAACCACTTCTTGGATTTCTTCGACGCTCATCTCTTTTATTTCTTCGGGGGAGAGAACGTAGCGAAGCTCGGCGTGAATTGATACGTTACGGCTTTTAAGATAACTGTACGCCGGATTATGAAGGTAAACTCCGGTTGTTTTCAGCATACAGAAAGGAACGCCCAGCATTTTGATAAATTTAGCTAATGTCGATGGAATAGTTACGCAAGTTCCGTCCAAGGTATAAACCGCTTCAGGATACATAAGCACAGAGCTTTTGTTTTCTTCAATGCAATACTTTATATCGCGGATCAGCTGAAGATCAGCTATATATTTTCTCGTTGAAAAGCAACCTATTGCTCTCATCAGCCACTCAAGTCCCATAAAGGTTTCATATGCGGCGACTGTATTAAATTTTCTCGGGTAGAGCATAGAGTATGCTATTTCGAAATCGGTAAAGCCCGAGTGATTCATAAGGATAAGCGCAGGCTCGTTTTTACCAAGCTTCTCCATTCCTGTTTCGCTATGTGTGAAAGTAGTGGAACGAAGAGCGACTTTAGATATAACTTTAGTGAGTGTCTGCCAAAAAATATTAGTTTTCTTGGGTTTGTGATGCTTTGGCTGCTTTATGGTCATTACTTCTTCATAACTTTTAACCAGGGTTTTAATTTTCATAGGTCTTTACCTTTCTTAATATAAAACGCAGTCGATAAGCCTATTTTACCATTTTCTTATTGTTATTGCAACAGTTTTTTAATAAATATTTAACATTTATTAAATAATTTCGCAAATATTATTCGCACGCAAGATTTTCTTTTATAGCATTCAAGCAATTTTTGAAGCTTGTTCCGTCATCTCCGTGCATTCCATATTTTGAAATCGTTATATCATTATAACAACTTTTTAAAAAAATCAATATTTCTGTTATCGAAAAATTTTGAAATAAATCTGTTCCGTATAATAAAAGAAAAAAGCACTCTGCTGTTTAGGCAGAGTGCTTTAATGCTTTTAAATTGTTTTTTCGTTGCTAAAGACAATATTTATTAGGTCGAAAGCTTTTGTCGTTTTCTTTTAAAATGATATTGTCTTATAACAAACGTATCTTATTAGTTGGATACGTAGGGAAGAAGTGCCATCTGGCGAGCTCTCTTGATAGCTGTGGTAAGCTGTCTCTGATGAAGAGCGCAAGTGCCGGAAACACGTCTGGGGAGGATCTTAGCGCGCTCGGAAATGAATTTTCTGAGCTTTGCGATATCCTTGTAATCGATCTCGTTTACTTTGTCCTGGCAGAAGATGCAAACCTTCTTTCTTCTGTGCATAGGGCGGAACGAGGGACGCTGTGTATCGTTTCTATCCATTAGAATAGTCCATAACCTTTCCGACTCACGATTTCAATATTGCCCGCCGCGCAGTGAGTCTTGCGTGCGGGAGGACGGAATAGAATCTCTTAGAAGGGGAGATCTCCGTCGCTGGGAAGTTCTTCGAAATTAGCACTGCCTGTGCTGTAAGTGGGGGCGCCGTATGCATCGGGAGTATAACCCTGTGCACCAGCTGCGGGAGCAGCTGCGCCCTGTGCTGCAGAAGTAACGAACGAAACCTCGTCTGCAACTACCTCTGTTGCATATCTCTTCTGACCCTGATTATCTGTCCAGGTTCTTGTCTGAAGCTGACCGCAAACAAGGATGGGATTACCCTTCTTGAAATAACGGCTGACAAATTCAGCACTCTGACGCCATGTAACGATGTTAATGAAGTCAACGTTCTGCTGACCCTGCTCGGGCTTTGCAAAACGGCGGTTAACCGCGATAGAGAAGCTACATACAGAGATGCCTGCAGCCGTCTGCTTGAGCTCGGGATCCGCAGTCATGTTACCGATAAGGATAACCTTATTGAAACTTGCCATTTGTTGTGCCTCCGTTTGAATTTAAAATTAATTAAGCCTCAGTTGTTTCGGTTACTTCTTCAGCAACCTCTTCAACGGAAACTTCCTCGGCAACAGTTGCCGATTCAGCCTTAACTTCCTTAGCGGTAGTCATGTAACGGATAACACCTTCGGTGATACCGAATACACGAGTAAGCTCGCGGGGGAAGTCAGGTTCGCTCTTGAAATTAACGAGAACGTAATATCCTTCAGTGATGTAGTTGATAGGATATGCAAGTCTGCGCTTGCCCCACTCGTTAACAGTAACATCGGAAGCATTCTCGCCGATGAGAGTAACGAACTTGTCCTTAAGAGCAACGTAAGCATCTTCTGCAAGGTTGCCGGAAAGAACAAAGAGGGTCTCGTAAGAACAAATCTTCTTTTCCATTTGAAATTTACCTCCTTATGGTCATTAGGCAATTCAAGTCCGAATTGCAAGGAGTCGAATCGCGTTTGATTCGCACCAGTAAAGTATTTTAACACAATTGTTACAAAATGTCAAGTATTTTTTAAAAATATCTTTCTATCTTTCTACCTTTTGTAGGATTTATTGCATATTTTCTTATTTTCTTATTTGCTTCCGAAAACGGATTTTACATTGGCAACTTACCGTATCTTCATATTTTCTTATAAAAACAACCTTACGCACCGTTATCAAAATTGTTTGGGCGTAAGGTTGTTTTCGTTTGCGCCGGAATTTACCCGAGTAATTAACTCAAGTCAAGATCCCAGATGCCGTCCACCTCATCCTTCGGCGTAGTTTCGGTTCCGGGTGAAGTTGTGATAATATCTTTGCTGTCAAGCTTTTTTATCTCGATTTCGGGTGCAAAATATTTTTTCACTTTTCTATCCTCCTCATTAAAAAGCAAGAGAATCGTAATAGTCGAATATTGCATCGAACGCGCCTATATCAAAGAGTCTTTCGAATATGATATTTCCAATAACTGCGTATCCGATAGCATTCGGATGGCACCTGTCCGCTATAAGAAGTGTTGAAACCGAGCCCTCGATTATATTTGCCTGTACAGATACAATATCTTCCTCGGAATAGCCCGCAAATCTGTAAGAGTCCTCTTTGGAATTGAGCTCGTTGCCCATATTGATATAACGATCACCCCAACGTTCAGTAAGGGCTTCAGTTATCGCCTTTCTCGATTCGGTAGTTCCCGAGGTTGAAGAAATGATAAGGAAATATTCGGGATTACCGCATGCTGTGAGAATCTCCACCTGCTGCTTTATCAGCTCGTCAAAATTGGTATATCCGCCGTTCTCACCCATAAAGATAATGCAGGTCCTGCCATCGTAAACGTATGAGGATGACGTAATAACGCGCGCTCCGGAAACGAAGTCTAACGTATCGGTATCGCCGTCTGTTCTGGTAAATGTATATTCCAGCAGACTGTAATCGCAGGTCATAACGTTTGTTCCCGATGGAGCATCAGCTTTAAGCGCCATCGAAATGGAGCCTGAAACGCTTATCTCTTCACCGAAAGAATTTTTGCCTACGATAGTTATGGGGTTTAACGTGCTTGCATTACCCTGGCGTAAAATACCGAGTCTGCCCACCAATGAGGACTGAGCCAGAGGAATTACTACAGGGAAATCCGAAATACTGACCGCACCGTCAAGATAGAGGTAGTAGGTCTCGGTATCCGCCCTCGATGCGATAGTTGCAGAGGTTTCGCCTCCAACACCGCAGTTTGCAACGTTGATACCGCCGTATATTTTCTGAGATATAAGATTTTTGAGCGTATTTACGTAGTTCGTTCCGCTTGCAGCTCCGCCGAGTGCCACGAGATCTATACCGTACTCGTTTGCAGCTGTGATATTACTTCCGCCCGATCCTGCTGTGATAGAATCACCCCAGCATACGATATTCGAAAGCTTTTGGCTTACGACCTCTTTGTTCACGTTTTGAGGTATCGCTTTATAAACTACGTTAATATTCTCGTTTTCGTCAGCTGTGCCTTTTATATAAAGGTCGCGCGTATAGTAACCGGATACCGCGGGGGAGGGAACGGAAAATTCCGTTCCCACGGCTAGTCTCATAGACTTTGAGTTTGCGAGAGACTTTCCACTCTCATCGGTAAAGTTTACAGTAACGACAACGCTGTTTTTGAAATCTCTCGCACTCTGGCAGTATTTCCAGAAGCGTTCTACGAGACTTGTAAGCTTTTCGTTATTCTGAGCTTTTGCCCAATTATGATACGATGCAATATGATAGCTTCCGGCATACTCGCCGTTTATCTTATAAGTGATAGTTTCGCACATTGCGTATGCGTAAATGTCAAGAACGATATAAGTCTTATCACCGTCGGTTATAACTTCGGCGTTTAATCTTCTTCCGCCTATAAAGAATTCATAAGCCTCGGCAGGCGCGCTTCCGTCAATGCAGAATTTGAGTGCGGGCGTTGAAGTAAGCGCGAACGTTACGGAAGAAAGTCCCATAGAAGGTGCTTCTGTGCTGCCTTCTGCAGTATAAGGTGCCGTTTCATCGTATCTTTCGCCTATAATTGCATTGATCTTTTCGATAGTGCCGTCCGTATCGCTATCGAAATAATTGTAAGCAGCTCTTATGTATGAGAGAACGTCGCGGAGTATCTGCTTTTCAACTTCGGTTCCGGAAGCAAAAATGGAATTTGCATATTTTGTAACGGAGAAGCTGAATCTGCCCGTTGCGGTAGAATCTCCAAAGGGTATTTTAACCGCAAGAGAAACGGTTCTTGCCGCACTCTTCGCATCAAGAGTTACCTGCATACGGTAAAAGTCTTTACCGCCGATCGTTACTATTTGAGATTCAAGCAGAGATAGATCGGTATAGCTCGTTCCGTCAAGCGTAAATTCAAGAGTATCGTCTTTTGGAACGTAGATATTCATTACGATGCTTGAATCAAGCGTGATACTTATCTTAGGAACGTAACCCGAGGAATTTAATGCATCCTTTTTGGCAGTTTCATAGTAAGCGTTCATTTCTTCTGTGTAAGCAATAGCCTTTTCTTCCGTAAGCTTAAGATCGGTAAGATAATCGCGGAAGTCTGCCATCTTGGCGTTATGATCGTCACTTGAAATATTGAGCTCTGAAAGTTTTTCGTAAGCGGTTATCATTTCGGAGCGATCTGCGGGAGCGGTAGTCATAGCGTATCCCGTGCATCTGATCTCTGTGAGTGTAACGTATTGATTGGAGAGAGCGGTAGCGGAAAATCTTATCTTTTCTGCTGCAACACCGCTGAGATTTATTTCTATCCACTCGTCTTCAACGCCAGTACCGCCGTTTGAAACCTTAAAAGCAGCCAGCTCGTCATTTGTAGCTATCGTCTTGAACGTTCTCCACGCGCCGTCAAAGTATACTTCAAACTTCCAATTTTCACCGGTGTTAATGTATGCTTTATTGAAAGCGTAAAGCTTAAGATTGTTGAGTAGATAAACACCGTCAAATTCAAGCGTTGCCTCAAACGCACCGCTCTTTTTTGAGGAATATCTGCCTACGCTTGAAGTTTTGGATATAACACCGTCTGTGAGCTTATCGTAATTATACGTTGTGTCGTTTGCTACGGGCTGAGATCCGATGAATTCAAAGCCTTCAAGTATATTATCGCTATAAACCGCAAAGGTTTCTGCGCTTGTAGCGGAGCATTTTATCTCTGTAAGAGTAACGTAATTGCCGGTGGTTGCTTTTGCGGAAATTCTGAGCTTTTCTGCGGCAGCCTTGCCAAGATCAACCTCATACCATTCGCTATCGGCAGCGCTTCCGCCGTTAGAAACGAGAGATTCTCCGAGTTCAGCGTTAGTCACAGTCTTGACCGTTGTCCACTTTCCGTCAAGATATACCTCAAATACCCAGTTGTCGCCCGCATTTGAGAGAAGGTTGCTGAATGTGTAGATCTTGAAAGTATCAAGTAGATAAACCTTGTCAAATTCTATAGTAGCGGCAAATTTTCCGTTCTTTTGCGATGAATATCTGCCAACCTTCCAATCGGTTGATATAATACCGTCAATAAGCTTATCGTAGGTGAAAATGTCACCTTGTGTATCATGAACAAAGGATGGCTCAGAGCCTGTAATAGCCTGTCCGGTAAGTACGTTGCTAACACTTTCTTCAACAACAGATCCATAGCACTCGGCTTCATAGAACGTTACGGTATCACCGGGGAGAGGATCACTGTGGAACCTTAGCTTGCTTCCGCTGATTCCGCCAAGCTCGAATACGAGCCAGGTACCGGATTTTGTTGAGTCGTTTACTTTGATATATTTTGCTTGAAGCTCTTCGTTGGTAAGATTTGCATAAACGGGAATCCATTCACCGTTCGAATAGACTTCAATCGTAAAGTTTGTACCGGCTTGAGCTTTAGTTTTATTGTAAAGGTAGAATCTGAGCTCGGTGAGCATATAATCGCGCTCAAGATCTATAGTAGCCTCTGCATACTGAGTTACCGCGGGGTTAGGCTCGGTATCGGTTGCAGCTGCGGTTTTTTTTGTAGAGAATCGTCCGTTTTTGGAATTCGACGTATCGATTATACCGTCTGTCAGCTTTGAATATTCATATCCCGTGGTAGGAGTTGCTTTTTTATCGGTAGATTCAACGAATATCTTATCCTTGAAAACGTTTTCGTTAACGATTGCCGAAGAGGATGTGATATACGTTACCTCGATCAGCTCTGATTCCTCAGCTTGATAGTAGGAAATAACCGATACGGCATAGGATTTTCCGTCGCTGTAATCAGCTGCTGTGAGAACGGGAGCCATACTCTCGGAAATAAGAGTGTATCCGTCGCCGTTTGTGTTCTTTTCGTAGAGTCTGTATTTTGCGGTATTTCCGTTTGCTTTTATAACAACCTGGAGCTCGTCGGATTCAAGAACGTAACCGCGTATTTTATCGATTGAAGCCGCAGTATCTATGGGATTGGAATAGCAAAGCGTTCTTTTGCTTTCCGTATCGCCCTTAACCGCAGTAACAACGAATGTCATTCTTGCGTTTGCATCCTCGTTTGCTGGAGTGTAGGTAATTGAGGTGGATTCTGTGTTTGCAATAAGACTGTAGGTGGCAGAATTCTCAATTGCAACGGATACGTTATAGCTATCAGCACCTTCAACAGGTGACCAAACAAGATTGAAATCTCCGAATTCCTCGGCTCTCGAATAATTAAGAACTTGGGGAGCATCAATTTTTTCAGCAGGTGTAAAACCGGAAATAATATAAGTTTCTCCTGCTTCTGTTGCAAATCTTATAGCATTGTTTTCGTCTACCGTATAGGCTACGCGAGCTCCGTTAGAAGCTTTAACTACGGTTGCTTTGTCAATAGAGTAATAAAGAATTGCCGCTTCGTTACCTGTTTTTGAGAGTACGTTGAGCGTTTTTGCGGTTCCGTTTTCCCAGATTGTACTAACCTCAAAGCCGCCCTCTGCGCAAAGCCCTGTATAAGAGCCCTCGGACCAATTGGCGGGAAGTGCCGCTAAAGGCTCGATATATCCGCTGTTGCTCTGCAGAAGCATTTCTGCCATACCTGCGGTAACACCGAGGCTTGCGTCGATCTGATATACGCCCCATAGCCTTGTGAAAAGGTTAGGGAAGGTAACTCTTGAAAGAAGCTCATCAACTCTTTCTCTTGCTTGATCACCGTCTTTAGCTCTCGCATAAAGACCTGCCTTGTGAGCATATACCCATCCGCCGGTGGTGTTTTCTCCGCGGCCGTCAAGGGTAACAAGCGCCGCATCGATCCATGCGGGAGTGTTGGAATTTATAATATTTCCGGGATAAAGTCCCACGAGCTGAGAGATATGTCTGTGGCTGGGATCATCACCGACAGAACCGTAATAATCCTCCTCGCGGAATTCCTTTATCTGTCCCGAAAGACCAACGTGAATGGGATCGTATTTATCGATCTGCTCCATAACCGTTTTGAGCACGGAATATTCCTCGGTGGAAAGAAGAGCCTCGTCTGTAAGGTCTATTCCTGCCTCCTCGGCAAGAAGCAATGTGTGATAATTGTTAAGGTAAGCAAACGTCTGAGCGTATGTTGTACCGACCGTATAGTACCATACGCCGTTAACGTGTACCTCGGGGGAATCCGAATAAGAAACGAGATAATTTCCGTCTTCATCGATTTCAACGCATTTTGTGATATATCTTGCCGCAGAGAGAAGCTTGGGAAGAACGATCTCTTTGAGGATAGTTTCATCCTGAGTGTACTGATAATATTCCCAGTAGAGCTGTGTTGTAAATCCGAGGTTGCCCGCAGATCTGTCACTCGATATCGAATAAGCGTAATTTCCCGTACCTATTACCCATCCGTTGCCGCCATCTGCATCAAGCATATCGGGATTGTATTTTGAAACGTTGCTCGTAGCGTTTGCTTCCGCCTTTTGCATAAAAGCTTCATTGAATGCAACGTATGCCTCAAATGTTTCTGTAAGATTCGTCGAGAATGCGGGCCAGTAGTTCATCTGAACGTTGATATTGTGCCAATAACCCGAGCCCCATTCGGGAGAATTATACGTATTCCATACACCCTGAAGGTTTGCGGGAAGAGCTCCTGCGCGTGAAGACGCGATAAGCTGATATCTTCCGTATTGGAAGAGCAGCGTCTCAAGATAAGTGCTTTTATAACCAGATTTGTAGCTCTCAAGAAGCTCATCTGTGGTTACCGCAAAATCCGCCTCATTGCATCCGAGATCAAGAGTTACTCTTCCGAAAAGCTCGGAATGATCCGCTACGTGTGCTTCTTTAAGAACGTCGTAAGCCTCGTTAAAGGATTTTCCTGCGATTTTGGCATCTATCGCGTTCATATACGTTTCAACCTTGACTCTCGTATCTTGAAGATCGGTATTAAATGTAGGTTTATTTTTGTCGCTAGTTGTGAATACCTCGCTTGAAAGCTCATAATCGGTACCGAGAGTTACTACGATATACGCGCTGTTTGCTCCGTTAACGGCTATAGTTCCGTCTGTATCGGTTATAGAAGTTCCGTCGGTATCATTATATGTATGCTGAGTTGTGGAAGCGGTAACTGTTCCGCCATCGGTATAGACTTTATAAATTCCAAGAAAATCAACGTCATAATATTCAAGCTTACCTGCAAGCTCGATATAACCGATACCGTCCTTGACCTCGGAGGTTACAGTACCGCTCTTTCCGTATCCGTCACCTTCAACCACCATATACGATTGCTCGTAAGGGATAGTGGGACGAAGTGTAAATGAAAGCGCGCCCGCAGTATCGGCATCAAGCTTGATAACTAATGCTTTGTCGGGATAAGACGTGAAGTGTTCTCTTGAATATTTTACTCCGCCATATGTATATTCAACACCGGAAATCGCGGTGTTCATATCAAGATAACGGATATAGTCCGATACGTCGGTGTGTCCAAAG
Organism: Clostridia bacterium; assembly: GCA_017411605.1. GTDB lineage: Bacteria > Bacillota > Clostridia > Oscillospirales > CAG-272 > UBA1740. Next base: position 10,099 of record JAFQPR010000097.1, read on the forward strand.
TCGATGAATGTTTCGGAGAAGTTATTAAGTCCTCCGTAAGAATCGTCATATCCTTCGGGCTTAGCTCTTTTGTTTGCAAGCGTTTTTTCGGTTATCTGAATCCTTTCCGTTACGGTTCTGCCAAAAACGTTAGCGCCGAAATATCCGTTTCCTATAGGAAGCGACCATTGCTGCCAGCCCTCGTCATAACCGGTAACGGGGGCGTGAGGAGAATGCTCGTTGATTTTCGGTGCCTCTTCGTCGTACCAAAGACGAAGAGGAATTTCGCTTTCACTGATAAGCACGCTATTTTCGTCATCAGCTGCTGCCGCTCGAGCGGGGAACATCCACGCAAAGCTTCCAAAGAGTAAAGCCAAGGCGCAAAAGAAACTAATAGCTCTTTTTTTCATTTTAATTTCTCCTTTTTAGGTAAAATTATTGTTTGTTTTTCTTCTTAAAGCACTTTTGGGACAACTTTAATTTGTACAAATTGAATAATAATTTTCAATTACATCTTGATTTTATCATAAAAATATGTTAATATCAATGTATAAAATACCTTAAAAATTGTAAAAAACAGTCAAGAGATTAATATGAATAAGTTACAAAAAAACAATACATACTATTATACCGACCGCAGGACGTTTAAAAATCCATTTGACAACGTACATTATTTTATAAAACGAAACTACGAAATCGGGATGCATAAGCAGGACTTTTTTGAGATAAATATAGTAATCCGCGGCAAAGGAATCCATTATATTAGCGATAATAAAATTGATGCCGAAGTTGGTGACGTGTTTATTATACCGCCTGAGGTAGAGCACGGCTACGTAGGCGGTGAGGGCTTTGACGTTTATCATATTGTTGTCAGCAACGGTTTTATGCAGAAAAACATTGCGGAGCTTCAATCAATAAACGGTTTTTCAACTCTGTTCAAGGTTGAACCGATAATACGTGCCAAAGTGAATAACCCACTTCATCTTAAGCTTAAAAAATCGCAGCTTAAAGCACTGGAAGAAATTTTGACGGAGCGAAAAAACAAAAGACCAATCTATACGCCCGAGGAATGGATGCTTAATTCCGCATCCTTTTTAATAATAGTGACGAGATTATGCGAAGCATACGTTGAAAATTTTAATATCTTAGCAGATAACTTCTCGGTAAAAGATTCTTATTTTATGCGTGCTTTAGCTCTTATTCACGAGAAATTCAATGAAAAGCTCTCTGTTGCCGATCTTGCAGCCGAGGCGCATCTTTCCGAAAGTACGTTTGTCAGAAAATTTATATATGTTTGTAAACAAACGCCGTTTGAGTATATTGTTGACAGACGAATCGAAGCCGCTGAAAATATGCTTTTAAATTCCACGGCTTCGCTTGTAGAAATAGCCGAAAAAGTTGGTTTTTACGATTCGGCGCATCTATGCCGTACGTTCAAAAAGAAAAAGGGTGTAACACCTAAGGAGTACCGTAAATTGAAAGCGGAAAGCTTCCGGTATTCAACATAATAATAAAAAGCCTTGCATACTCGGGATTTCTTTTGTATGCAAGGCTGATTTTTTAGGTTATATCAATATCACTTTCGGGAAAAGGAACTTAAAACTAAGATTTAATAACTTGTTTAGAGGTGTACGAGCCTATTGTTTTAACCCAAGCGGCAACCGTTTCTTTTTCGGGGAACGAGAGTGTGCCGAGAGGATAGTCAATACCGAGTCCGTCGCATTTTGAGCGTCCGAGCGGATGATAAGGCTCAACGTCAACGCGCGATATGCAATCGAGCCTATCTGCAAGAGCGCCAATCGCACGGAAGTGATCGTCCCTGTCGTTGTACCCGGGGATTATCGGGCATCTTAAAACGACCTTTGCCCCTGCAGCGTTGAGCTTCTCAAGATTTGCAAGAATAAGCTCGTTTGAAACGCCCGTATACTCTTTATGCTTTTCCGGATTTGTTTCCTTATAATCAAATAAAAATAAGTCAACGTAGGGAAGTATGCGTTCTATCTTGTCCCACTTTGCAAAACCCGAGGTTTCAATAGCCGTGTTAAGTTTTGCATCCTTTGCGGCGCGCAGAAGCTCATAGGTGAAATCGGGTGAAAACAGCGGCTCGCCGCCCGAAACGGTCATACCGCCGCCCGAGTTTTCATAGAAGCTTTTATCTCTTATAACAGTTTCGAGAACCTCCTCCGCGGTCATTTCCTTTCCGCACATAGATATAGCTCCAACGCATTCTGCCTCGCATTTTCCGCAGAATATGCAATTTTCTCGTTTAACAATGTGTTTATTGCCTTCGTTGAAGGTATGTGCGCCCTGCGGGCAGATCGAAACGCAACTGCCGCATCCGATACACTTGCTTTCGGTGAGCATAATCTCGGGATGCCTTTCCTTTGATTCCGGATTATGGCACCAAAGGCAGTTCAGGGGACACCCCTTAATAAATACCGTTGTTCTGATGCCGGGACCGTCGTGAACGGAAAACCGTTGTATATCAAAAACTATTGCTTTTTTATCGCTCATTTTTCTTACCCTTTATGTCTGATTCTTGCTATCACCTCGTCCTGAAGTGATGGCTCAAGACGTGTGAATCTTGCGGAATAACCGCCGACCCTTACCATAAGATGTTCATATTTCTCGGGATGTGTTTTCGCATCAATAAGATCTTCGAGTGGTGTTGTATTGCCTTGGAATATCTGACCGCCATTCTCCATAAAGGAGAGGAGCACGGCGCGCACGATCTCTTCGTTTGCTATCGAGCTATCGAAGTCCCACATAGTTGATGCCCCGCCCGATAATTTTTCGAACGGGATTTTAGCGCAGGAATTTACAGCGGCGGTAATACCGCACTTCATAGAAGATGATGCAGGGGTAACTCCTTGAGCAACAGTGCTGTGCGCGGGTCTGCCATCTGCTGTTGCTCCGAGAATTCTTGCGGCGCTCGGAGCCCATACAAAGGTAAGGATAACGGGTTTTCCCGTTCCGCCCCATCTTGTTCTGTACGAGAGGTACATATCCGCGAAATCGTTCATAACTCGGTTTGCCAGATCGTCAGCCTCTTCGTTGTCCATACCGAATTTAGGTATCTCTTTAAGCTTTGCCTGCAGCTTTTCATAACCCTCGAAATTAGCTTTTAGTGCAGAGATCAACTCATCTGCCGTGCATATTTTTTTATCAAAAACTGCGTATTTTATAGCATAAAGTCCGTCAGCGACGTTTGGAAGCGCAAGATGATTGCCGCCGTAATCGTGGTATTTAGCGCCGCCTGCGTGCATATTTCTTCCGCGGGCAAGGCAATCGTCTATCATGCTTGAAATAAGATAAGAAGGTCTGTTTTTCTCTGCGTGCTCGCTGAATACGTCCTGTTCCTTGAGATATATCGTAGTCAGTCGCTTTGCTTCGGCAATAAAATCATTGTAAAAGCTTTCGAAATCTGAGTAAGCGGCAAGACTCTTATCCGCAAGAAAGGCATTGACTCTATTTCCCGTGGTAAGACAGATGCCGCCTGTTATCATAAGCTCAAGCATTTTAGCGGTATTTTGCCAGCCTATGAATAGGAAGTCGGATGTCATACCCTGGATACCAACCTCCATGCAACCGCCGCAAGCGTATTCAACCGCATCTCTGTACGGATGACCTTGCTTGACGAGTGAGCCGATAACAGCAGGATCGTAAAGTATCTGCGCTCTGTTATTTCCCGATATCATAAATCTTGCCGAAAGGTCAAGAAGCTCCTTCGGTGGATTTTCGGGGAGTCTTACGTAGATTGAGGGGTGTAAAATATTGAGATCCATAATTGACTCTATCATTATGTAGGTCAGGGGATTGACTGCAGATGAGCCGTTAGGATAAGTACCGCCGACAACTACAGCTTCAACCCATCGCTCAGCGCGGTAAAGTCTCTCATCAATTCTGAGAAACAGCTCGTCAATGATCTCCTTCGCTTCTTCGAGAGTGCATCTTCCTGCCTTTATATCTCTTTCAAGATACGGCCATAAGTAGTAGTCGAGTCGGCCGGGACCATTGCCGCCGAAGGGATTTTCGCGCATAACCACGATGTGCTGCATAAAGAACGCCTGCACGGCTTCTCTGAAGGTTTCGGCAGGATAACGCGGAACCTTTTTCATTCTTTCCGCAAGCTCGGTGTTGCCAAGCTTTTCGTATACTTCAATATGCTTATCGTTATAAGCCTGAAGTGCGTCAAGCATAATGATTACGCCCTGATAAAAGTCTTTTGCCTCATCATCTTTTGCATATGCTAACGCATCCGAGAATTTCTTCTTAAAGCCCTCTGTACCGTGGGTGAGTATTTTATCGAAGAACCAGGTTATATGTCCCTTAGCTGTTCCGCCGATAAGCTGATATTTCCAAAGCTCCTCAGCTTCGGGATAGAGCTTTAAAAACTCTGCCTTAGCATCTGTATCGCAATTAAGCTCAGGGCACCATCTCTCGGGCTGCGCCTCATGATTGTAATATATTCTTCCACCGAGTCTGTCGCCCTCATACGCGAAAACGTCCATATTTTGGGTAGCGAACGCCATAGCTCTCGCGAGCTTCTCGGCGTGCGGAAGAGAAGAAAACTGCTCGAGAGCGGATGTGTGATAATCAAGTGAAAAGTGCGTAGGCTTTCCCTCTATGCCCCTTGTCTTGCAAAGCTCTTGCAGCTCCTTTATTCTATCGGTAATCATTATATTTCTCCTTTGTGTGGAATTCTTTTGGCAAAAATAACCTAAAAATTTTATCTACAACTTGATTTTATCATAAATATATGTTATTATCAATGTATAAAATACTTTAAAAATTGTATAATCGACTCAAAAGGTGCATATGAATAGATTAAAAAAGGACGCCAAGTATTATTTTACAAATGAATTGACCTTCAAAACCCCTTTGGATAACGTGCATTATTTTGTAATGAGAAATTACGAGATAGGAATGCATAAGCAGGACTTTTTTGAAATAAACATAATCGTACGCGGGAACGGTGTTCATTATATTGAGGGCAATCTCGTTGATGCGAGCGTTGGTGATGTTTTTATAGTTCCGCCGGATGTTGAGCATGGATATACGGGTGGAGAAGGGTTTGATGTTTTTCATATCCTTCTAAATAATAGATTTATGCAGAAAAACCTTGCCGATCTGCAGATGATAAACGGTTTTTCTATGCTCTTTAACGTCGAGCCGATAATGAGGGCGAGAACGAATAAACCTCTTCATTTAAAATTGAATAGGGTACAGTTTAAAAGCATCGAAAGCTTGCTTATGGAAAGAATTGATCAGAAAAATTATTTGTCGGCTGAGGATTCAATGCTCAGTATGGGCACTGTATATATCATAATAACAAAGCTTTGCGGTATTTACGTTGAGAATAATTCGCTTGAAAAGAAGGATGCCGAGGTTAAGGACACGGCTTTTATGCGTTCGCTTGCTTTGATACATGAAAGATACAGAGAAAAGCTTACGCTCGAGGAGCTTGCGAGAGAAGCAAGACTTTCAAAAAGCACGTACGTTAGAAAATTTATTTACATTTGTAAAACGACTCCCGCGGAATATATTACGAGAAAACGCATTGAGGTTGCGGAGAATTTGCTGAAAACCTCAAACTCATCTTTGCTCGAAATAGCGGAAGCTGTTGGCTTTTACGACGCAGCTCATTTCTCACGTACGTTTAAAAAGTTAAAAGGTATATCACCGTATGAATATAGAAAGAAAAATGTGTAATATAAAAAAGCAGGACAAAAACCGAAGCAGAAAATATCCGCTTCGGTTTTTGTCGTTATTAGTTGTTTGATCAGTTTGAAATGTCAAGATCCCAGATGCCGTCGTTATCTTCCTTCGGTGTAGTCTCGGTACCGGGCGATGTCGTAATGATATCCTTTGCGCCGATCTCAATTATTTCAAGCGCGGGATTCGTATATTCTTTCATTATTTTGACCTCCTTATTCCGGAACTACCGAATTTTTGTAATCTCTAGCGCTTTGGCAGTATTTCCAGAAGCGTGCTACGAGATTTGTAAGGTTATCGTTATTCTGAGTCTTAGACCATTCGTAGTATGCATTGATATGGAAGCTGCCGGCCTCCGTGCCGTCCACCGTGTAAGCAACGGTTTCGCAGAGTGCGTAAGCATATACGTCTATATCAATGTATTTGCCATCCTCAGACGTTTCCGTCTTAACACGAGTACCGTCTATAAAGAACTCGTACTTACTTGCATCCGCACCGTCTGCAAGATAGAATCTCATCGCGGGAGTTCCGTCAAGCACGAAGGTTGCGCTTTTAAGTCCGTTCGTTTCAGCAGTAGCACTTCCATCTATTGTAGGTGCGTTGTTTTCATCGTAAGTGTCACCGAGAATTGCATTGATCTTTGCTATAGCTTCCGCATCGTTAGTCTTGAAGTAAGCGTATGCCGATCTTACGTAAGAGAGAACGTCTTTAACGAGAATCTTTTCTGTTTCAGCGCCGCCGGAAAGCACCTTTTCGGCATATTTGATAACGCTGAACGTGAATGTTCCCGTAGCGGTCTTTTCTCCGACGGTTAAGTTCACCTTGAGTGTTATTTCTCTTGCGGCTTCTTTAGCGGAAAGCGGAATAGAAACAAGATAATAGTTCTCGCCCTCAAGCGTTACTGTTTTTACATTGTATTCGCTCTGCGCTTTACCATCAAGTATAAAACCGTTAAGGTATGTCTTTTGAGGCACGTATACGTTGAGAATAAGATCTCTATCAAGAGTGAGGCTCATTTTTGGTACGAAGTTAATGTCTGCAATTTCTTTAGGCATTAATCTATAAATAACCTCATCTCCAATTTCGTAAATTTTAACAAATACCGCATAACCATTAACTAATGCAAATTTATCGGTAGGTGCAGAAAGTTCTTTTTTAATGATTAAACAGCTATAATTTCCTTCGTTTTCTTTGCTGTAAATTACGCTATCATTTCCGTCATTGAATACGTTTAATTTAAGTATCGAAGTATCAAAGGTATAGAATTTAAACGTACCGCCAACTATTTCTGCATTTACGTTTACTACATTGGATGGGTCATAGAAATTAAATATTTTTTGAGTTTTACCCGCCGGTGCATTGCTTGCAAAATCGAAATCACAGTTATTAAATATGAAGTTAACTGTACCGCCTCCGTTTTGCCTATTGTTATGAATAATCCTGAATAGAGGCTCTGTCGAATTTGAATTTGTTGCATATCCGAGAGTTACGTTATCCACCGTAACGTTAAATACCTTTTTTGATACAGCTATGTTGTTGACGTAAACAAAGCTGAATACCGAGTGAGTATTTGTAAGAAGCTTCCCGTTCTTTATTATAAGATTGGTAGTTTCTACGAGCGCTCCGCTTGTAAGATTTGATACAAGGTGGAATAGGTTGGCTGAGTTCGTAATAGTATGACTTCCGAGATCAACAACAATCGTTCCGGCGGCATCTGTAAAAGTATCGTTTGGCGCAGCGGTATTCGCATAATCACGTCTCAATAGGATATTTACCGTCTTGCCGTTTACACCGTTGCCCGCAACTTCATTTATTGCCGCTTGCGAAGCTTCCTTCCAAGTAGCATAAGCTCCAACGAACGTGCGGTCTTCTTTGAATACTGCAAACGGATAGTCGAGCACGGACGCGGTAGATTTTCCGATTGTTCCGTATTCAGTTTCAAGGCTTATGAGCTCGTAGTAATCTTTCGTGCCATCGGTTGAAACTTTACAGAAGTATCTGATACCGTTTTCGGTCTCATATTCGTATGATACAATAGCCGCACCGGAATTCATTTCAAGAGTCGTATATTTCTCGTTGCTGTCGGGAAGATATTTTACTGTATCATTTCCGTTATTTAATACGTACAATTTGATACTAGAGGTATCAAGAGTATTGAACTTGAATGTTCCGGCGTATATTTCTGCATTTACGTTAACTAAATTCTTTGCATCGTACAAGTTGAATATTGAAAGTACTTTACCGGAAGGTGCGTTAGTAACAAAATCAAAATCGCAGTTGAAGAATTTGAAGTTAACAGTTTCGCCGCCGTTTTCTCTGGTTTCGTTAACAGTTCTGAACAAAGGAACATTTGTATTAGTGCCCGATGCATAACCTATATCAACGTTATCAACAGAAACGTTAAATATTTTAGCTGAAACCGCTGTGTTATTAACGTATAGAAAACTAAATAATGCGTGAGTTTTTGCGAGAAGAGTTCCGTTTTTAATAACAATATTAGTTTCGTTTACGAGAGCTCCGCTTGTAAGATTTGATACGAGGTGGAATAGGTTGGATGAGTTCGTAATAATATGACTTCCGATGTCAATAACTATGCTTCCGCCCGCATCTGTGATAGTATCGGGAGCTCCTTCTGTATTTTCGTAATCTCTTCTTAAGAGAATATTTACGGTCTGACCTTTTGCACCGTTGCCTTTTATCTGATTTGCTGCCGCTGAAGCAGCATCTTTCCAGGTTGTATATGCTCCGATAAACGTTCCGTCTTTAAATATCGCAAATGGATAGTCGAGAGCAGATGCGTATTTTGCTTCGATATTTCCGTATGCTGTAATCAGCGTCTCGGAACCTTTTATTGATGATATCATAAATAATTCGGATTCCTCGTCCTGATAGTATGAAACCGCAGATACTGCATAATCTTTCAAAGCATCGAAATTCGCTATAAAGAAATTGGGAGTTTGAGATTCCGAAACTAAAATGTATCCTGCACTCGAAGAATTCTTTTCATAAAGTCTGTATTTTGCGGTATTCGCATTTGCTTCAACCGTGATTTGAAGCTCCCCCGATTCAAGAATCTCGGCTTCAACCCCTAAAACAGTTGCTGATGTATCTTGTGGATTGTAATAAGCAAGAGTTCTGTCACTTTCCGTACCGTCGTTGCTTATAGCAGTAACAGCAAATGTCATTCTTGAATTTGCAAGATTTTCTTCTGGAGCATAGGTAAGGGAAGTATCGGTTATATTGTTTATAAGGTCGTATGTGGGAGCGTTTTCAACAGCAACGTATATGTTGTAGCTAACGGCATCCGCTATAGGCGACCAAGCAAAATTAAAATCGCCGAGTTTTTCTTCTCTTGAATAGTTAAGCGCGTCAGGTGCGTCGAGTTTATTAATCGGTGTAAAACCTGATATTATATAAGTTTCTGAAGCTTCTGTATCAAACGTAATAAGATTTTTGCCGGAAACAGTATAGTGAACGCTATTTCCGTCAGAACTTCTAACAACATTTGCGTTTGTTATTGTAGGATAATAAACACTAACGGGTTCTCCGCCGTTAGATTTGATATTGAACGTCTTTGCAACTCCGTTTTCCCATACTGCCGAAACCTCAAAGTTTCCTCTTGCCATAAGTCCCGTGTAAGAGCCTGTTGACCATTCATCGGGAATTGCCGCCAATGGCTCAATATATCCCTCGTGGCTCTGAAGAAGCATTTCTGCCATACCTGCGGTAATGCCGAAGCTTGCATCAATCTGGAATATGTCCCAAAGCTTTGTGAAGAGGTTAGGGAATGCGCAGTCGGTGATGAGACCCTTCACCATTTCATGTGCCCTATCGCCGCACTTTGTTCTTGCATAAAGTCCGGATTTGTGAGCATATACCCATCCTCCTGTGCTATTTCCGCCTTGGCGATTTTCAAGAGTTACCTTTGCCGCATCGAGCCAAGCAGGAGTGGTGGAGTTTATAATATTACCGGGATAAAGACCGACGAGCTGAGATACGTGTCTGTGATTAGGATCATCACCTACAGAACCATAATAGTCTTCCTCGCGAAATTCCTTTATCTGTCCCGAAAGACCTACGTGGATAGGATCGTATTTGTCGATCTGCTCCATAACGGTCTTTAGGATAGAGTATTCCTCGGAGGAAAGAAGCGAAGAATCGGCAAGATTGATTCCAAGCGCCTTTGCAGCCTCAAGTGCGTTGTAATTGTTGAGGTAAGCGAACGTCTGAGCGTAGGTAGTACCCTTGGTATAATACCAAACACCGTTAACGTGAACTTCGGGCGAATCGCAGTAAGAAACAAGATAATTTCCGTCTTCGTCAAGCTCCACGCATTTCGTTATGTATCTTGCAGCATTAACGAGAACATCGTAAACGTGCCGAAGTATTGCGGGATTCTTAGTAAACTGATAATAATCCCAAAACAACTGAGTTGTAAAGCCAAGATTACCCGCGGAACGGTCACCGTTAATATTGTACTGATGCTGTCCGGTTCCAATAACCCAACCGTTACCTCCGTCAAGTCCAAGTTTATCCGAGTGATTTTCCTTTATATATTTCGTTGCATACGTTTCCGCCTCAGCCATGTATGCGTTGTTATAATCAACGTAAGCTTCAAACGTTTCTGAAAGATTTGTTGAGAATGCGGGCCAGTAGTTCATCTGCACGTTTATATTGTGCCAATATCCCGAGCCCCAAGGTGCTGTATTGTAAGTATTCCATACGCCCTGAAGGTTTGCAGGAAGAGTACCGGTTCTTGATGAAGCAATAAGTAAATATCTTCCGTATTGGAAAAGAAGAGTCTCAAGATAATTACCGTAGCCGTTGGACTTATAATTTTCTACAAGGACGTCGGTAGGTAAATTGAAATCGCTCTCACTGCAATTAAGGTCTGCACTTACCCTTCCGAAAAGCCCGTAATGATCATCAACGTGAGCTTTTTTGAGGAGATTATAAGCCTCTTCGTATGAATTATCGGTAAACTTAGTGTCAATTGCATGTATTTCGCCTTCAACCTTATCTCTGGTAAAGTTAAGACCTGTTGACATCGTGGGCCTTTTATCCAATGTACCTTTGAAAGTTTCTGTTTTCAACTGATAATCTGTTCCAAGTGTTACAACAATATAAGCCTTTGTAGCATTGTTAACTACGATCGTTCCATCAATATCACTATGCTCTTTTCCGGTAATATCGGCGTAGTTGTTTTCAACCGTCGAAGCTTCAACTTTGCCGTCGGTATAAACCTTGTAAATGCCGAGAAAATCTATATCGTAATATCCCATCTTACCGGCGAGCTCGATGTATCCTACGCCATCTTCCGTGACAGATGATGTTACAGTACCGGTCTTGGATTTTCCGTCTGTTTCGCTATACATATAATCCTGCTCGTATGGAATGGTAGGACGGAGTGTAAAGGAGAGTGCGCCATCCGTATCCGCATCAAGCTTTATAACGAGCGCCTTGTCGGGATAAGATATAAAATATTCTCTTGTGTATTTTACACCGTTATACGTGTAATCGACACCGGAAACAGCAGTTTTCAGATCAAGATAACGTATGTAATCGGTAACCGCACCGGTTGTATGATTGAAATCTATGAACGTTTCGGAAAAGTTATTAAGTCCACCGCTGTTGGGACTGTATGAAAAAGGATTAGAAAGAGTTTTTTCCGTAATCTGAATTCTTTCGGTTTCGGTTCTGCCAAAAACGTTAGCGCCGAAGTATGCGTTGCCTATTGGAAGCGACCATCTTTCCCATGCTTCGTCTGCTCCGCCGTTGGAATGGGCGTAATGCGAATGCTCGGTGCTTGTTATAGGTGCAGGTTCATCATACCAGAGTTTCAACGGTAGCTCACTCTCTTCAATGAAAATGTTGCTTTTGTTCGCAGCTGCCGCGAAGCTGATAAACTGAAACAGTATCGACATACATCCAAACAAAATCGCAAACGTGCAAAATAGACTGACAATTGTTTTTTTCATAACTTGTTTCCTTTCTGCGTTTTTAGCCTTTTTGTCGTAATCGTACAAAAATGTTGTTGACATATTGTAAAAAGTTTGGTAAACTTACAATAGTCAATATAATTATAACTTCTTTTCATCCAATATTGAATGATGAAAAACAAAAAAACATTGTTCAAAAACAAATTTAAGGAGTAAATATGATTAAATACTGTAGGTTAAGCGTCGCGGGTATTGAATTGGCTCCATACAATTGGCAAAATAACGTAGACAATTATATTTACCGCATATTGTATGTACACTCCGGAGGTGGCGGATACTTACTCGGGGAAGAAAAAATTCCTTTTAAGACCGGTTTTCTGTATTTAATTCCTTCGTATGCAAATATAGCGACGTATTCATCTTATGAAAGTGATCAGATGCGACTTAACCATACTTATGTGAATTTTGAACTTATTCCGCCGATAATTTCCAATAATGTGATTGAAATAAATCCAAATGAAAATTCGAATCTGCGTTGCGCCGTTGACGTTTTAAATTCTTTGTGTGCGCGATGCCATCGCAGGAAGTTTGGTTTAAACGAGGAAGAACTGAAATATTTAGAAAATACCGTGATCTTTTTGATTGAAACGATGGTGAAAAGCTCGAATGCCTACATAGTCAACGATGAGACGATAATTTCTGCGTTGCAAATTATGCATAACGAGCTTCCGAAAAAAATAAGTGTAGCCGAGATTGCTAAACGTTGCTTTTTAACTCCGGAAGGTTTTTCTCAAAAATTCATCAAATTTTTAGGAGAACCTCCGTATTCTTATTTAAAAAAACTGAAAGTGAGAACTGCTTTACAATTACGAGATTCTGGAATGAAACTTGATGAAATTGCCGCTGCTTGCGGATATTCCGATGCTAGCTCGTTATTGCACGCGATCAAGAGTGTAAAATAGAGCTGTCGCGAACTTTATATTTAGTTACTATAACAAATTATGAGCAAGAGTAGAAAAGAAAATATACTTTTTAACGCATCGGCTTTTATTGATATGGTTGACAAAAAAGTAAGGTTATTGTATAATAACAAAAAATGGCATCCGGAGGGAATATGACCGCTGTAAAAGAGAAAGCATACGCAAAAATAAATCTGTATCTTGATGTGCTCGGTATAAGAGAAGATGGGTTTCATAGCATAAAAACCGTTATGCATTCTGTGTCTTTATACGATGACGTGACGGTAACTGTTTCTTTCGCAAAAGAACTTTCGATAAAGCTTGATATCGAAGGAAACCGTTTTCTTCCCGCGGACTCCAAAAATCTTGTATACCGCGCGGCAATGATTTTTGCACAGCGCCTTGGCATACACGATGAAATATCAATAAAGCTTAAAAAGAGGATTCCCGTAGCGGCAGGTCTGGCTGGCGGATCATCCGATGCCGCTGCAACACTTAGGGCACTCAATAAGCTTTATAAAAGACCTTTTACAACTAAAGCATTGCTAAAAATGGGAGAGGAGCTTGGCTCGGACGTGCCGTACTGTATCCTTGGAAAAACCGCGCTTTGTGAGGGCAGAGGAGAGAAGATGACCTCGCTTAATACGGATATAAAATTGAATTTCATTATAGCGAATGCAAAGGAGCACGTTTCAACTCCCGAGGCTTACCGAGCTCTCGATGAAAAGTATTCTAATTTTGACGGAAGTGTTGCGAACGATGGAGAAAACGTATTTCCTGCATTGCTTGAAATGCTGAAAACGGGGATATTCAACAAAACTGCATTTTTCAATATATTTGAAGAGCCCGTGCTCTCTGGTTGCGAGCGTTCTTCAAAGCTGAAGGAAAGACTGATCGAGCTTGGCGCGGAGTGCGTTATGATGAGCGGAAGCGGTCCCTCGCTGTTCGCAGTGTTCAAAGATAAAGAAGCGTCCGAAACTGCAAGAAGAGCTCTTATCGACGAGGACTTTTATGCTTGGTGCGCAGAAAGTGTTTGATATATTGCTTTTAAGCTCTAACGTAGTATTATGTTTTAAAAAACTAAAGACCGAGTTTGAACGGATAATCCGCAAATCTCGGTCTTTATTATTGGTTATTGTTATTTATAAATAAAAAAGCTCAAATTAATTGACAATTAACGAAAATTATGATATAATTTATGATTACAGGGTTTTTGATGATTTAGTCTATTAAAAATCAATTTTTAAAACCGATGCAATCTGTGAAAGGAGGTAAAATATGGCAGATGCAAGAGATAATATTGATGATTTTTGGGATATATCAAAGCTTATTCCCAAGAAAAAAAGTAATATCCCGAGCTTTTCAACGCATACGCCTGTCAGCGATGTTGTTGTAGAAAGCAAAACGGAAGAGGAAAGCGGCGCGATATCCGCAGAGGAAAGAAAGCTTGATTTTTCCTCTTATAAACCCTCTGATGCTGCAGATGGCAAATCTAAAGAAGAGCATAGCTACGTACCGCGCTCATCAAGACTTATCCGCAAGGTTACGATAAAGCCCTCGCACGATAGATTTGATTTTTACGATACGTTTAGAAAAGCCGCGCTCATTTATTTTGATTATAAATGCCAGAAATGTGAGTTTACCCCCTTTTATTCATATAAACCGCAGTATTCGCAGATGACACCCGATCAGAAAAAGTATTATTTCTATTGGCGTGATGAACTCAGACGGAAGAGGTTTTTAAAAACCGACTATTCGTACGTATATCTTTATGCTTATGAAATACTTAATCTTCCCGAGAAAATAGGCAAAGAAGAGGGGCTCGCTCTTCTTATCGAGGTCTGGCGCGCATACAGAGCCGAGCTGCCGCGCCTTGATGCCAATTTCTCTGTGTGGGTGCAGGATTACTGTCTTGTATACGAGCTTGAATGTCCTTTTGATGAAATTAAGGATTTTTTGTTCGACGTTATAAACGTATCGTCGTTCAAGGAGTTTTATCTTTCTGATATCAGAACAGGCGGAAACGAAGCCTCCGCTATGCTTGCTTATCTTTCGGATTACGATTGGCGTAAGGGAAAATACGCGGGCGGAGATAATGCGGAAATGTATAGAATGCACGTGGAAGGCGCGATGCAGCAGGTCTTCGCTCATCTTTTCAGCGATGAAATAGTTGAGAAGGGCGACGTTAATAAAATCACGAGAACCGCATTTCCGGGCTCTCTTTGTACGCATACCGTAAAATGCATTCTCGAGATAGAGTATTCATCCGTTTCGAGCTCGCCCGAGCTCAGACGCAGTATTACTGCGGCGCTGAAATATACGGAAAATAAGCTTCGCGCGATTCTCGGAATCAAGAGCAGACTCGCAATAAAGGATCTGCCCGATCTCTTAAGGAAGATTATCGACAGATACTTTGAATACGAATTTGCTAAGCTGAAGCGCGAGCGCGAGCGTGCGAATATGCCCGAATACGAGAAGCTTTACGACGCTCCCGAGTCTAGCGTGAGCTTTGAGGATGCTATCGAGATCGAGAAGGCATCGTGGCGTATGACCGCAAGACTTGTCGAGGGGACGGAGGAGCAGCTTGAAGCATTAGCCGAGGATACGGCAACGAATAAATGCGAGGCGGCGGAAACGGAAAAAGCAAAAAAAACGAAGGAAGATGCGGATATATCCGTTGCCGCTTCCGATGAAACGGCAAATTACGATACTTACGGCTTGAGTTTTGAGGACATCGCATTCTTACGCGCCGTTGCATCGTTTGAAAACGATAGAATTTCGGCTATAGCAAAGGAGCAGAGAAGAATGCCCGAAGCAATTGCCGAGAAAATAAATGAAGCCTTTGCCGATAACTTCGGGGATGTAATTCTCGAGGAATCGGACGAGGGTATGTTTGTGGTGATAGAGGATTACACCGAGGAGATTATTGAATGGCTTTCGAAAATACCGAAGTAAAAATACCGAGAAGAATATTAAATACACTTATTACGTCGCTTTCCGCGGGCGTTGTACCGAGAATAGGGGCGCCTTATATTGCTATAGGAAGAGAAGAGGAGCTTGGCTCGCTTCTGGATAACCTCGACGACGTTGCAGACGGCGGGGCGGCGTGCAGATTCCTTATCGGACGCTATGGAAGCGGTAAAAGCTTTTTAATTCAGCTTATACGCGGAAGAGCGCTCGAGCGCGGATTTATTTGTGCCGATGCAGACCTTTCTCCCGAAAGAAGGCTTTCGGGCGGTAACGGCGCGGGACTCGCAACGTATAAAGAGCTTATGATAAATATGGCAAGCAAGGCGTCACCCGACGGCGGTGCGCTTCCCACGATACTTTCCCGTCATTACGCAAAGCTTCAATACGAGCTTGCGGAAGAAGGAATACTCCCCGATTCCGAGCTCTTTGAGCTAAAGCTCAAAAATAAAGTAATGACAATGCTTTCCGAGCTTGAATGCGACGTCGGCGGATTTGATTTTGCGAGAATACTCGGAGAGTATTATACCGCAATGATACGCGACGATTCAGAGAAAAAGAGCGCTTGCCTCAGATGGCTGAGAGGCGAGTTTTCAAACAAGACCGAAGCGAATGCAGCGCTCGGATTCAGAGTCGGATGCGTTATAGATGACGATAATTGGTACGGCTTTATCAAGCTTTTCGCTTCGCTTTCGGTAAAGCTCGGTTATCTCGGATTTATCGTATTTATAGATGAATGCGTAAACCTTTATAAAATTCCTAACAGAATATCAAGAGAAGCAAATTATGAGAAGCTTCTCGCAATCTTCAACGATACTCTTCAGGGCAAAGCGAAGAATCTCGGCGTTATCTTTGGCGGAACGCCTCAATTCCTTGAGGATACGAGAAGAGGTCTTTTCAGCTACGATGCTTTAAAGAGCAGACTTCAGGATTCCAAATATGCCGCAGCTCACGGCTATCAGAATCTCTCATCTCCTGTAATAAGACTTCGCACGCTTTCGGGAGCTGAGCTTTTGGCGCTTGTGAAAAGACTTACTAATCTTTATGCGATGAGAGATGGCACGGAGCCACTCGTTACGGATAGCGAAATAGAACAGTTTGTAAATATGGCGCGCTCACGGGCGGGAGCTGATGAAATGCTTACTCCGAGAGAAATAATCAGAGATTATCTTTCGTTCCTTAACGTCCTTCACGATAATAAGGATGCAAAATTCTCTGAGCTTTTGAAAAACGCCAGGTTTATCGCTTCGGATGGCGGTGATGATTCGGACGATGGCTCGGGCGACGAGCCGCCTTCAGCACCGACGGGTGGTGGAACGGTAAGTTTGTTTGATATCGATATATAAAACTAGGCAGAAATCACAAAAGGAGGGGTCGAAATGTCAGAAGCGGATAGAATTTTCTCGCTTTTTCCTGATTTTATCAAGGAATATATATACGGTCACGGCTGGAGCGAGCTTAGAGAAATACAGATAGCCGCAGCTCGTGTTATACTTGAGAGCGAAGATAATCTGTTGCTTTCATCGTCAACTGCGTCGGGAAAGACCGAGGCTGCATTCTTTCCTATAATTGCAGATATAGTTAACGATCCCGATGCGCCGTCGTCCGTTTCCGTATTATATATAGCACCTCTCAAATCCCTTATAAACGACCAGTTTTACAGACTTGAGGAGCTGCTTGATATGTCCGGGATCACCGTTACGCATTGGCACGGTGACGTCAGTCAGTCGCACAAATCAAAGCTGCTTAAGAATCCGGAGGGCATTTTGCAGATAACTCCCGAATCCCTCGAATCTATGCTTATGAACAGAGCTAACGATATACCGAGGCTTTTCGGCTCGCTCAAATACGTTGTTATTGACGAGATCCACGCCATGCTTGGAGAGGATAGAGGTAACCAGGTCATCTGTCAGCTTTCAAGAATAGCAAGACTTATAGGCTATTCACCGAGAAGAATAGGTCTTAGCGCGACTATCGGTGATATCGAGCTCGCGGCAAAGTGGCTCGGCGCTGGCAGCGGAAGAAATACGGTAGCGCCCGTACCGCCTAAGACAAAGCTTCGTTGGCGGCTTGGCGCTGAACACTATTATATTCAAAACCCAAACGAAAATCAGACTCCGGGGCTTGACACCGCTCCTCAAGAGGATAGAGGCGGCAGAGCTGTACTCGACCCCGGTTATGAGTTTCTTTATGATGCAACAAGAGGTAAAAAAGCTCTTGTATTCTCAAATTCGCGCGAAGAAACCGAGTATGTGACCGCAACGCTCCGTCAGATAGCTAAGGCTCGCGGAGAAGAGGATATCTTCCTTATTCATCACGGAAACCTATCCGCATCCTTAAGAGAGGACGCTGAAGCAAAGATGAAGGACGAAAGCGTTACTAAGGCTGTAACCTGCGCTACGGTTACGATGGAGCTCGGAATCGATATAGGCAGACTTGAGAGAGTGTGTCAGGTAGGCTCGCCTACAACCGTTTCGGGATTTCTTCAAAGACTCGGCCGCTCGGGCAGACGTGGAACGCCACCCGAAATGATAATGCTATACAGAGAAGAAACGCCACTGCCCAACGCACCTCTCCCGGAGATAATTCCTTGGGATCTGCTTCGCGGCATCGGTATCGTTGAGCTATATTCCTCGGAGCGCTTTATAGAGCCCCCGAGGTTCAAACAAATGCCGCTTAGCCTCGCGTTCCATCAGACTCTCAGCATACTAGCCTCGGGAGGTGAGCTATCCGCAAAGGAGCTTGCCTCAAGGATATTATCCTTGCCGCCTCTTTCAACTATAGAAAAAGAGGATTACCGTATTCTTCTCGTATCAATGATAAACGATGACTATCTTGAGTTTACCGAGGAGAAAAAGATAATCATCGGTCTTAAGGGTGAAAGAATTATCAACAGCTTTAAATTCTACGCCGTTTTCAAGGATAGCGAGGATTTTACCGTACGTTGCGACAGTGAGGAGATAGGTACTATTACAACTCCGCCTCCCGTTGGCGATAGATTTGCGCTTGCGGGAAGAGTCTGGGAGGTAAAGGAGATCGACGTTCCGAGAAAGCTTATATTCGTTAAGCGAGTAGACGGCAAAATGGAGGTCTCCTGGCCCGGTGACAGCGGGGAGATACACACGAAGCTTTTGCTTGCAATGCGGGATATCCTATTTAACAATAAGGAGTACGCTTTCCTTGGCGATAACGCTAAGGTAAGGCTTGAAAACGCGCGCAGAGTTGCAGATAATGCCAAAATGAACGATAATATGGTGGTATACCTCGGTGGTCAGAGCTACTGCCTTTTCCCATGGCTTGGAACGCGCTCGTTCAGAACTCTTCGCAGATTCCTTCAGAAGTATGCGGGAGAGCTTGGAATCTTCGATATACAGAGCGAGGGCTGCTATTATATAAAGTTCAAGGCTAAGGATGATGCGGGTAAAAATCTTCTGTTCGGCATACGTTCGATAATCGAGCGCGAGGGCATTGATACGCAAGCTCTTGTACGCGACGGAGAATGCCCGATATTTGATAAGTATGACGAGTATATTCCACCTGAGCTTCTTCGTATAGCTTATGCGAAGGACAGGCTTCTTGCGGATGAGATACTCGAAAGATTTGAGTAAGGAGGGTGCGGATAATCGCACGGATTTATATGATATACGATTTGCTTGCGCCCTTTTACGATAAGTTCAACGGCGATGTTGACTACTCCGCTTGGGCTGATTTTATAGAAAAAATTATTGAAAAAAACTACGGTATGGGAAAGCCCGAGCTTGTGCTCGACCTTGGATGCGGTACGGGAAGTATGACTCTTGAGCTTGCAAAAAGAGGATACGATATGACGGGAATAGATTATTCCTGTGAGATGCTTGATATCGCAAGAAACAGAGCATACTCCGAGGGGTTCGGCGATAAAATACTATGGCTTATGCAAGATATGCGTGAATTCGAGCTCTACGGCACGGTTGACGCTGTGGTCTGCTGCCTTGACGGTATAAATCACTTAACAGGGCAAAAAGATCTTGACAGAACGCTTGATCTTGTGCATAATTATCTTATACCGAACGGCTTGTTTATTTTCGATATAAACGGAAAATATAAATTTGAAAATATCTACGCGGATGAAAGCTACGTTATGGAAAATGACGGCGCTGTGTGCATATGGCAGAATTATTACAATGCGAGAACAAAGCTCTGCGATTTCTACATTACGCTATTCTGCGAAGATGATGACGGCAGATACGAGAGATACGACGAGGTCCAACGAGAAAGAATGTATACTCTGAGATCGATAAAAAGCGCGCTCTCTCGCAATTCACTTGAATTTATCGGAGCATACTCGGATTTTGATTTTAATGAAGCAAGTGACGGCAACGAAAGAATTTACATAGTCGCAAGATGTAAAAAGGAAGGGGATTTATATGGCGAACAATAAAGCATTGATAACAAGAGGAATGACTCGTGACGGCTCAGCAAGAGTCCTTGTCATAAATTCAACGGCTCTTGTAAACGGAATGATAGAGGTGCATAAAACAGCTCCGACTGCAACTGCAGCGCTCGGTAGACTCGTAACTGCCGCTTCGATGATAGGAACTATGCTTCCCGAGGACGGCGATACCTTGACCATGGGCTTTAATTCCTCGGGTGAGATCTCTAAAATGCTCGCCGTTGCGGATTACTATGGCAATGTCAAAAGCTATATAGACAATCCAAACGCAGATCCCAAGAGAAAGCTTAATGGCAAGCTTGACGTTGGCGGCGCACTCGGAGCGGGAACCTTTTATATGATAAGAGATATCGGAGGTAAAGAACCTCAGTGCGGAACTATCGAGATCGTATCGGGCGAGGTTGCCGAGGATATCGCAACGTATTTCGCAAAGAGCGAGCAGATACCTACGGTGCTCTCGCTGGGTGTCCTCGTTGATACCGATTTCTCCTGCCGCGCTGCAGGAGGTGTTCTGATTCAGCTTTTGCCTTTCCCCGATGATAAGACCGTGGATCTGATAGAAAGAAACGCGGCTGATATTTCAAACGTATCGAAGCTCTTTGATGCAGGGCTTTCCAATGAAGAGATAATTGATATCGCTATGCGTGATATACCCTTCGATAAATTCGACACAATTGAGGTTGAATATAAGTGCGATTGCTCACGGGAGCGTATGAAAAAGAAGATCAAGGGACTTGGTGAAAGCGAGATAAAAACAATGTTTGACGAGCAGGAAAAAGAGGGCAAGGCGCGTGTGCTTACAGCCGTTTGCCACTTCTGCAACTCAAATTATGACTTCACCGAAAAGGATCTTCTTGGCTAATCTGCTTTAAATTAAATATTGAATATGAAGAAAACGGAGGTTTTGATATGCTTAAAGGAAATGCTGTGGTTGGGCAGTCGGGAGGACCTACATCTGCCATAAATGCAACGCTCTCGGGTGTTATCAGAGGTTGCGCAGATGCAAACAAATGCGGTGTTATAAACACACTTTACGGAATGAAAAACGGTATCGAAGGCTTGCTTTCCGAAAGACTTGTCGATCTTTGCTCTCACTTTTTTGACGAGGAGTGGCTAAAAACTCTCGAAACTACCCCTGCGGCGGCTCTGGGCTCATGCAGGAAGAAGCTGAAGAGTTATAATGACGATGCGCAAACCTATGAAAAATTGCTCTCAATATTCAAAAAATTCGATATCCGTTATTTCTTCTACATAGGCGGTAACGATTCAATGGATACCGTACTTAAGCTCTCTGATTATGCAAAAAATAATAATTACGAGCTTATTGTTGTAGGCGTTCCGAAAACTATCGATAACGACCTTATGGCAACGGACCATACCCCCGGATTCGGCTCTGCGGCAAAATTTGTTGCAACTACCGTAAGCGAGATTTTCCGTGACGTAAACGTTTATACAGTCAAAGCCGTCACTATAGTTGAGATAATGGGAAGAGATGCTGGCTGGCTCACGGCTTCGTCTGCTCTCGCGAGCCTTGCGGGCGCAGGTCCCGACCTTATATACCTTCCCGAGCGTTCGTTTGATACCGAAGAGTTCATAGAGGACGTAAAGGCTGCGATGGAGAAGAATCCCGCAGTTCTCGTTTGCGCCTCCGAGGGAATAAGATTTGCTGACGGAGAATACGTTGGAAGCGGCGGTCAGTCGGGTGCGGTAGACGCGTTTGGTCACAAATATCTTTCGGGTACGGGAAAGGTGCTTGAAAATATCGTAAAGGAAAGACTGGGATGCAAGGTTCGCTCAATTGAGCTCAGCCTTCCTCAGCGTTGTGCCGCTCACATTTCCTCAAAGACGGATATAGATGAGTCTGTCGGAGTAGGAAAAAGCGCCGTTTCTCTTGCGCTTTCGGGAAAAACGGGCGTTATGGCAACTATCGAAAGATGTGACGGTAAAGAATATTCTGTATCATTCGGTGTGGCAGATATAAGAACTATCGCGAACGAAATAAAAACCGTTCCCGAACGCTATATCAATGCGCGCGGCAACGGCGTAACGGAAGAATGTATGGAATATCTTAAACCTCTTATTGTAGGCGAAAACGATGTAAAGTACGAAAACGGACTGCCTCTTCACGTGATAATTAAATAAAAGCCAACTTGGCTTAAGGCAATGATATAATCCCCTTATTGCAGATTGCGTTTTTCGAATGTCTGCTTGAAGGGGATTATATAATACGCAAGCCTAATGCAAATTTATGCAAATTTATTTATAATATTTTTTACAGATACTTGATTTTTGTCGTAATATGTGCTAAAATATATTCGCTAAATTTAATAACCTTATCAAGAGTGGCGGAGGGACTGGCCCAATGAAGCCCGGCAACCTGTGTAAAATAAGGTGCCAATTCCTGTTAGATGAGTGTTTTGTAATCTCGGGAATGGCTTCTGCTCTCCGAGGTTTTTCTTTTGATACGGATGTTCACGAAAGGATATTTAAAATGTCAGAAATTAAAAAAATGCTTTTCACTTCGGAATCTGTTACCGAAGGTCACCCCGATAAGATATGTGATAAAATATCGGATGCTATACTTGACGAGATTCTCCGTCAGGACCCTATGAGCCGAGTTGCGTGCGAAACGTTTGCAACTACGGGTATTGTAAACGTTATGGGTGAGATCACCACTAATGCAACTATTGATATTCAGAAGATAGTACGTGAAACTGTTTCGGAAATCGGTTACACGAGAGCAAAATACGGCTTTGACGCAAGCACTTGCGCGGTACTCAGCTCTATTCATGCTCAGAGCCCTGATATTGCTATGGGTGTTGATAAATGTATCGAAGCTAAGGACGGTGAGATGACCGATGAGCTTGATACGGGAGCAGGCGACCAGGGACTTATGTTTGGCTATGCCTGCGACGAAACTCCCGAGCTTATGCCTCTTCCTATCTCTCTTTCTCATAAGCTCGCAAAGAAGCTTACAGAGGTTAGAAAGAACGGAACTCTCTCGTATCTTCGTCCCGACGGTAAAACTCAGGTAACCGTTGAGTATGTTGACGGTAAGCCTACGAGAGTTGATACAATCGTTGTTTCCTCTCAGCACAGTGAGGAGATCTCTCACGATAAGATCAGGAAGGATATTATTGACAAGGTTATCCTTCCCGTAGTTCCTACCGAGCTTCTTGACGGTAAGGTTAATATTTTCGTTAATCCCACGGGTAGATTCGTTATCGGCGGTCCTGCGGGGGATACAGGTCTTACGGGAAGAAAGATCATAGTTGATACATACGGAGGATATTCCCGCCACGGCGGCGGAGCTTTCTCGGGTAAAGACCCGACTAAGGTTGACAGAAGTGCATCTTATGCAGCAAGATACGTTGCTAAGAATATCGTAAAAGCAGGTCTTGCTACAAAGTGTGAGGTTCAGATAGCTTATGCTATCGGTGTTGCGAAGCCCGTTTCCGTAATGATAGATACCTTCGGTACTGCCGTTTGCTCCGAAGCAAAGATCTCCGAGGCTGTTTCTTCGCTCGTTGATCTCCGTCCCGCTGCGATTATTAATAAGTTCGATTTAAGACGTCCGATATACAAGGATCTCGCAGCGTACGGTCATATGGGAAGAGAAGAGCTTGGCGTTAAATGGGAAGAGTGCGATATAGCCGATGAGCTTCGCAAGCTTTGCCTTTGATCGGAATAATACTGTAATTTGGGGCTGGCGCATTTAGGCGCAACCGAAAATGACAAAAAAACGACATAAAGAAGCTCTAAAATCAACAAATGAGCTAAGAATATGTGTTATAAGGTT
The DNA here is from genome assembly GCA_017411605.1 of Clostridia bacterium. Classification (GTDB taxonomy): domain Bacteria; phylum Bacillota; class Clostridia; order Oscillospirales; family CAG-272; genus UBA1740. The sequence continues at coordinate 33,889 of JAFQPR010000097.1, forward strand.
GAAATTATACGAATTTCTCCATCAAATTAAAGTCATTTTCTATTTGCGTTTCCCTCCCTCGACGTATTTATATACGCCTCACGGGTGGGAGAACGCAAATTTTCGCTCTAAATCCCCCTAGCCCCTTAGCGCATTCGAGGGTAGCTAAAGTTTTGCACAACTTGAGCTACCCTCTTTTAAAAACAAAAATGAGTTTTGGAGGTGATAATTTGGCAAGCCGTGAAGAAATGAATGCGGATGAAGTCGTTCGCGGTACAATTGATAACGTGGTTTACTATAACGATGCCAACGATTATTCTGTTCTTGAAATAGAAACCGAAAATAATCTGATTATCACCGCCGTCGGAACTATGCCCATTCCCTTCGAAGGGGAGCGGGTCGTTCTGAGGGGAAAATGGGGTTACCATAAGGAATTCGGAAGGCAATTCGTTATAGAAAGCTTTGAAAAAACGCTCCCCGAGGAAACCGAAGGAATTTTGCAGTATCTTTCATCAAGAATGATAAAAGGTGTCGGTCCCGCTACTGCGAGAAAAATAGTTGAAAGATTCGGTGAGGATACGTTTGAGGTAATAGAAACGCATCCGGAATGGCTTGCGGATATTCCGGGCATAACAATGAAAAAAGCCGCGCAGATTTCCGAATCCTTTATGGAGCAGAACGGATTGCGAGACGTAGTGATGTTCTGCAAGGACTATATGTCTGTCACCGAAGCAACGAAGGTATATAAGAAGCTCGGCGCGGGCGCGGTAGGTCTTATAACGAAAAATCCGTATATCCTCTGCGAGGGGGAATACAGTATATCGTTTACCCAAGCTGACGATATTGCAATGTCCCTTGGATTTGCGAGGGATAACAGCTTCAGAGTCAAAGCGGGTATAACTTATATTCTGAATTATAATTCAATTGTAAACGGACACACTTGTCTTCCTAAAGGTAAGCTGATTCCGGCATCTGTCGAAGCGCTGGGAATAGACGAAGAAACCCTTACGAAGAAGCTTGAACGTTTTATAAAGCTCGGTGAGTTCGCGCAGTACAACTCGGACGGCGCGGAGCTTATTATGACATCGGATATCGCCGATACTGAGGATTATATAGCGAAAAGGCTACTAAGCATAGATAGATCTGCTCCGAGGTTTTCGGGATCGGATATCGCATCTCTTTTGGAAAGCGTTGAAGCGAGAAACGGTATAATATACGAGCGATTGCAAAAGCAAGCGATATATGAAGCGCTTTGCGGCGGAGTAATGATAATAACGGGCGGTCCGGGTACGGGTAAGACCACGATAGTTAAGGCATTGCTTTCGATATTCTCAAGCCAAAGACTAAAGGTAGTGCTTTGCGCGCCTACGGGCAGAGCGGCAAAAAGAATGAGTGAAGCGACGAGTGAGGAAGCCAAGACCATTCACCGTATGCTTGAAATGGAGCGCGGAACCGATCTCAACGTCAGGTTTGGCAGAAATGCGGGCAATCCCATCGATGAAGACGTTTGTATAGTAGACGAAGCCTCTATGATAGATATAACGCTTATGCAGGCATTGGTAAGAGCGCTCAGAAGAGGATCTCGGCTTATTCTTATAGGTGATTCGAATCAGCTTCCAAGCGTAGGCGCAGGTAACGTGCTTGATGATCTTATCTCAAGCGGAGTAATCAGAACTGTTGCTCTTACAGAAATATTCCGTCAGTCAAAAGAAAGTCTTATTATTACAAACGCTCATAAAATAAATAACGGTGAGCGTCCTAATCTCGCATCGGTCAGCGGTGACTTTTTCTTCGTCAGGAGAGATTTTGAGAGGGATATCCCAAAAACGATATCCTCACTCATAACGGAAAGGCTGCCCGCAACCTACGGACGGAGCATAAAATCGCAGATACAGGTTATAACGCCCTCAAAAAAAGGCTCAGGCGGCGTTGAAGCTCTTAATGCTGAGCTCCAGTCGGTTATAAACCCTCCGATGCGAAATAAGCGTGAAAAAACGGCTCACGGTACTCTATTCAGAGAAGGCGACAAGGTAATGCAGACCGCTAACAATTATGAAATAGAGTGGAAAAAGGGTTCGACAGACGGTATAGGTATTTTCAACGGAGATATCGGAGTGATAGAATCGATTGATCCTAACGAGTCGCGCATGAGAATACGTTTTGATGACCGATTAGCAAATTATGATTTTGAGCTTCTCGATGAGCTTGAGCTTGCATATGCTATAACGGTTCATAAGAGCCAGGGAAGCGAATACCCCGTCGTGATAGTTCCAATGTATTCTTGTCCGCCGATGCTTATGACGAGGAATCTGCTATATACTGCGGTTACCAGAGCAAAGAAAATGGTCGTTATGGTGGGAAGAGCAGAGGTAGTTATGAAAATGGTGGAAAATAACAGCGAGATACTCAGATATACCACTTTAAAGGAACGTCTGATGGATTATGGCAATAATTGATTTTTAGACTGTATTACGACAAATTTCAATATTTTTATAAATCTTTTCAATTATGCTTGAAATTTGCGTTTAAATAATGTATAATATATAAGCCAAATGATTTTTACTTTACAGAAAGGAGCGATATGGTCACTAAAATAGGACTTGATCTTGGCTATGCCAATATCACTGTCAGCGACGCTTCGTTTGAAGTTGACAGAGAGCCGTCAATAGCTATAATAGATAAAAGTACCAGACGCATCGTTTCTGTAGGTAAAGATGCGTTGCTACCCGAGAATGCATCTCTGGGTGTTCTGGTACGCCCATTCAAAAACGGTTTGCTTTATTCTGCTGATTTTACCAAGCAGATAATCAAGTCGGCAATGAGCGTTATCAATACTTCCGAGGATATACGTTGCATTGTCGGTGTTCCGTCTGAATTCAATCCCAAGCAGGAAAGTGAGCTTGCCTCAATGGTTCTTGATGCGGGAGTGAAAGAGTGCTTCTTTGTAAAAAGAGGAGTTGCCGCTCTTATCGGAGCAGGATATGCTCCCACAATAAGCGCCATTTCGGTAAACATCGGTGCGGCAAAAACTGAGATAGCGATCCTTTATCAAGGTGAGATCATTCATTTGGAAACTGCGGACATCGGCGGTGAGGCGTTTGACGAAGCTGTTCAGAGATACATACTTGAGCAGGGAGAGCTTAATATATCTCTTGTTGACGCTAAAGCGATAAAGGAAGGCATCGGCGCTGTATGGGATGGCAGAAATGCAGATCCTATTACGATTACCGGAACGCTTGCTTTAACGGGCAACAAAATAAAAATGTCGGTATGCTCCGAGGATATTCTCGGTGTATTCGAAAAACCGTTGTTTACACTGCTTAATGCAGTTGCAAATGCGGTGAAGGGAATTCCGATAGATTACGTAGAGGAGATATTTGCCAACGGTATTGTTCTCAGTGGCGGCGGCGCTCAGCTCTACGGTCTTGATAAGATGATATCAAAGGTTCTTGGTGTTAGCGTTACTGTAGCGAATAATCCCGCTGATTGCGTTGTAAGAGGTCTCTCGCTTATAAATACCTTCTTACCGATCAAAATGCGTAACAACGGAAAAAATATCACAGCTCAGCTTGCAAAGCATTACAGATCCAATAATAAGAAATAACAGAGGAGATTGAAATGAAAAAGGAAAAGAAAGTTGAAAAAAAATCAATTCCGCTTTACGCAAGAATAATTGCCGCAGTAATGGCAGGCTTCCTTGTTGCGGGCACTGTTTTCGGATTGCTCCTTAGTCTTTGATAAATACATAGAAATAAAAGCCCAATGAGTACGCAGTAAATGCTGTCTGCCTCATAGGGCTTTTATTTTTGCTTAAGAGAGCCTTAAAGATAAAAACGGGCAAATATCGCTCTTTTTATTAAAGTGGCACACTAAAGCGATTTTTACGCGTCTTGGCGGTGGATAAACTCGAGAGTGCGCGGAATCTTATATTTTTTCGGAACGAGATTATGATGGAGTTTTTTGACAGAGCTTTCATCTTTGGGGAAGGGGATAGTCGTAACGCGGCAAACGAAAAATGATTTATATAAATCGTGCTTTGCTGTATGACGCCCGATGAGGCGTAAAAAAGGAAAATCAAAATACAAAAAATACCCCCAAACACATAATTACACTTTTCCGTTTTAACACAAATTCGCCGTGGAATGTTGTTGAAAGAAAAAGTTATCCACAAAAGTTTACTTTTGCAATCCACACAAAATCTACATTATTCCGTGATTTTAGGGGTAAAAGACCTGTTTTAAAGGTGAAAAATACAAAATTGCAAGCAAAGAATAGTTTCCACAATGTGGATATCGTTAAAAATACATTAAAAATATATTGCTTTTTGAAAATGTGGAAAACTCTTGTAAGATGCAATCAGAGAAGCTTAAATAAAAAGAGTATACGATACAGAAAAAGAAAACTTACGTAAGAAAAAATAACAGATTCCAAAAATGAAATTTGCGATAAAAGCTTTCGGGTTACAGAAGCTTTCTTGCTAAACTTCAAGGATGGAATCTGTTATTTTTTATTTATTAGTTTTTCTTCTTCATTCTCTTAATGCAAGTGAAGAGCTGATCGTATTCCTGATAAGAATCCGCAGCGCTCGAGGCGGGTGCGGTTTCGGGTGCCGGAGTCGGAGCGGGAGCGGCTACGGGCGTGGGAACGACCTCTTCGTATTCCGAATTAGTTTCGGTAATTGCGAAAGGATCGGGAGCAGCTACCGTCTTCGGCATAGTGGTATATTCTGGCTCATATGTAGGAGTATGAACGGGGGGAACAACTGTTCTTGCAACGGGCGCGGGGATCTCAAATGCTGCTGCCGCGGCGCTCGCTTTTTCCTCTGAGTTCTTCTCATCCTTGCTCGCGATGGTTTCGTTTGAGTTATTGAATCCGGTCGCAATTATTGTTATGCGGATCTCATTATTCATACTCTCATCGAAGGATGTACCCCAAATGATATTTGCATCGGGATGCGCTTCTTCCTGAACCATTGTTGCGGCAAGATCAATCTCGCTGAGCTGAATATCGGTGGATGCGGTGATGCTGATAAGCACGCCGGTAGCACCTGTGATGCTTGTCGAAAGAAGGGAAGAATTGATAGCCATAGTAGCTGCAAGTCTTGCCTTATCCTCACCCTTTGCATAACCAACGCCCATATGAGCTGCGCCTGCATTTTTCATAATTGTAGTAACGTCGGCAAAGTCGAGGTTAACAAATCCGGGGAAGTTGATAACGTCGGATACAGACTGAACGCCCTTACGGAGAACGTCATCTGCAATTTCAAAAGCGGCATCCGCTCTGAGGTTTTCTTCACCCTCAAGCTGCTTAAGTCTTTCGTTGGGGATAACGATAAGAGAGTCTACGGACTTAGCGAGCTCTTCGATACCTGCCTGAGCCTGAGCCATTCTTCTTTTACCCTCGAAGTCGAAGGGGGTGGTAACGATACCAACCGTAAGAATACCCATTTCGCGCGAGAGCTTAGCAACTACGGGAGCAGCACCTGTTCCTGTTCCGCCACCCATACCTGCGGTTATAAAGAGCATGTCCGCTCCTGAAATAAGCTCCTTTATCTCCTCTTTGGATTCCTCTGCGCTCTGCTTACCTACCGCGGGGTTAGCACCTGCGCCCTTACCGCCCGTAGTTGTTTTGCCGATAACGAGCTTCTTTGCGGCGCAAGATTCAATAAGAGCCTGACGGTCTGTATTAATAGCGATAAATTCAACGCCTCTGATATTGGTTTCTATCATGCGTTTAACGGCGTTGTTTCCGCCGCCTCCAACGCCTACTACCTTTATTTTAACATTGCTTTCATAGCTTGTATCAAAATCAAATTCCATTGTGAAGCACTCCTTATTTTAGTCAATTATATTCAAAGTTAAAGTTACATAAATATTTTATATTTTTTTATATATAATTGCAATACTTTTTTTAAAAAAAACAGAATGTTCACAAAAAGTTAACAAATAATTCCTGTTAAAATATCATCGTGATATGATTTTTTCGGTGATAAGTCTTACTATTTTTGTTTTTGGGTCTTCGGCTTGCAATTCTTTCGATTTCTCTCTCGGGATTTGATGCGTATATTTACCGTTAATAATTGAGTTTACTGCATTTTTAAGATTTTCACAATTCAGCCCACTTTCTTCGAGAAGCAATCCTGCGCCGATACTCTTATAATACTGAGCATTTTTAAGCTGATGATTTCCCGTGACGTTCGGAGATGGTATCATTATCATAGGTGTTCCTGTTTTTTGTATTTCCGCAAGCGTCATAGCTCCGCATCGTGTTATGACGATATCCGCTGAAGAAAGATATGTTGGCATATCGTATATAAACGGAAGAATCTGTATTTTATCGCCGAGCTTGAATATATCGGGTTCATTTTCTTTGAGAGTATTATAATATCGTTTTCCCGTGATGTGAATAAGACGGAGCCTTGGCGCATCTTTTGCGTAAGATTTTATGAACTCAACAATAACATCATTAAGCATTCCCGCGCCGATGCTTCCGCCTACCGAAAGGATAACTCTTTCACTTAAGAGAATACCGAGCTTTAACCTCGCTTCTTCTTTAGATAAGGCGCCAAAACGGTCGGACACGGGATTACCGGTATAAACGGAATTATTATATTTTGTAGCTATATCCGATCCGAGAAAAAGAAAATCGCATTTTCCCGAGAGAAGTTTTGCGGTTAAGCCGAGCGCGGCGTTTGATTCGTGAATTGCGGTTACCGTATTAAGTTTTTTTGCTGCGCAAATAACAGGTGCGCTAACATATCCGCCGGTACCGATTACTGCATCGGGCTTAAAATCTTTAATTATTGAATATGCCTCTCGCTTTGCTTTGAAGAAGCGTATTACGGTTTTGAAATTTTTAAGCGAAAGACTTCTCGAAAAGCCTTGTATATCAATTTCATATAGACGGTGCTTTTTATCTGTGATGAGCTTGTTTTCATTTCCGTTTTTTCTGCTAACAAATGCTACCTCACAGTTTTTATTTTTTTTTACAAATTCTTCGGCAATGGCCAAGGCAGGGGTGATATGACCGCCCGTACCGCCTCCGCAAAAAAGAATTCTCATATAATTTCCTTTCGGTGATTTAATAGTTATGGGTTATTTAACGATTTTTGCATTACGTGAAAACGATAAAATCATTCCTATTTCAAAAAACAGCATAAGAAGTGACGAGCCGCCATAACTGAAGAAAGGTAAAGATATTCCCGTATTAGGTATTGTATTTGTAACAACGGCAACGTTCAGAAGTGTCTGGACGGCAATTTTTGTGCAAACGCCGAATATAACCAATCTTTCAAAGACGCTTGATACCGAGAGCGAGAGCTTATAGCCTCTTGCTACCAGCATAGCGAAAAGAAATAGTGTAAATGCAGCTCCTATGAATCCGAGTTCCTCGCACAGTATTGCAAAAATCATATCGTTTGCAGGCTCGGATACGTATGAGTGCTTTAACTCTCCCATAAAGAGCCCCTTGCCGAAAATACCGCCCGAGCCTATTGCCATCAGCCCTTGCAGGGTTTGCCAGCCGCCCGTCAG